>JBMSPY010000291.1:0-3169 GCA_049423005.1 Cyclobacteriaceae bacterium | reverse complement strand
AAAGATGCCAATGGGCGTGCTCTTACACAGCGCATTAATCAGACTGATGTTAAACCCGCCATAACTGTAGAGCCAGGTGGGATTCTTTCCATCGAGTTTAATTCCTTTTTTCATGGTAATGAACATAGGAATCTTGGTTCCGTCTTTGCTGGTGTAAAAAACTTGCTTCGTTTCAAAGTCATCAGGATTGAAATCAACTTTAGGTCGCTGATACAAGGTTGATTTTCCTGAAGCGATATCATACGTATAGATTGACGTTGGATCAATAAATGACGTAAACGAGTAATAGACGAATGTATCGGTTACTCTTCCGCCAAAGCCTGAGGCTGTACCAATGCCCGGTAAAGAAATTTCACGATCAAGCTGCCCACTGCGATCAAACTGTTTAATAAGAGTTTTGGCATCTTTCAGGTAGTTGACAAAAAGTTTTCCGCCGGCTGACGTTACAGATTGAATAGCTTCTTTTTCTTCCTTGATCAAATCCTTCCAGTTTGCAGCGCTTGGGTTAGCTGCAGATACTTCAACTACTTTACCATTCGGAGCATTCAAATTGGTGTAGATGATGAGTCGGTCACCTGCATTATCAACAACCTGATGCTCGTTATCAAAGTTTGAGGTTAATGAAATTAACTTACTGCCAGGTTTGGTAAGATCCTGAATGTACAATTCATTACCCGAGGTAGTAATGGAGGCAGACATAACCAGGTAGCGCTCATCTTCAGTCAGGTAAGCACTTACTCGACGAGGAGGATTAGTGTTTCCATCAAAAATGAGTTTATCCTCAGACTGAGGTGTGCCCAGCTTATGATACATCAGTTTGCTGTAATCCACGCGAGAAAAAAGTTTATCCCCTTCTGTACGGGAATAATAAAAGCCTTCTTTGCCTTTCCATGCTATACCGGTGAATTTCAAATTGCGAATGGTATCCCCCACCATTGTTTTATCCGCCGTTTTCACAATCACGGCTTTTCGCCAATCACTTCCGCCTTCACTAATCATATACGCCAAAAGAGACCCATCGGAGGTAAAGAATGTTCCCTGCAAAGCGGATGTGCCGTCCGTAGAGAATGTATTCGGGTCGAGAAATACCTCAGGTGTTCCGTTCTCTCCCTTTTTCCGGTATAGAACGCTTTGATTTTGAAGTCCACTATTCCGGTAGTAATACAGAAATTCTCCCTCGCGTGACGGAGCTGAAATTTTCTCGTAATCGTTTAACGCACTGATGCGATTCCTAATAGCCTCGCGATAAGGAATATGGTCGAGATAGGCAAAGGTGACATTATTTTGTGCCTCTACCCAACCTGCCGTTTCAGCAGTAGTATCGTTTTCCAGCCATCGGTATGGATCCGGAACAGCTGTCCCAAAATAATAGTCGATGGTATCCACTTTTGTAGATGCAGGATACGGACCAGGGGCCGTAATCTCTGGTGTACGCGTACAGGCTAAGGCAAGTAAGGCGATTGAAATAGCAACCAGATAAGACTTGATCATAACTTAAATGAGTTAAGGTTTTGTGAATTGAGAGGATAACCGTGAGGACAAATCATTTACAAAATTCAGATCATCAGGAGTGACAATGATTTTGCGACCATCTTTAAAAAGGACAAGTACATAATGATCGCGTCTGCTGGCAAACCAGGTCATCGCACCGAAAGAAGTGTGATAAAACTTTCCGTAATATCCGAACACACCGCCATTTCCAAACGTACGCATGGTCCATCTCAAATCCTCACGGGGAATCTGTCTGACCTCCGCCATTTCAGCATACGGGAAAACTCTTGGTAAAAGGAGTCGACGAATAGTCAGGTTTTCATCGGAGAGCAGGTAAGCCAATGGACGAAACAAGTAGCAAAAAAGAAAAATAGAAAAGTTAAAAAGGTTGATGAGTAACCAAATAACCGATCCTGTGTTAGAATCAGAAGAATTATCTGGAACAAAAAATAAACCAAAACCAATTCCGACAAACAACAACGCAACGCCTGTCGTTATAGTTTTGGAAAATGCATCAAGCGATACAGCGTAACTTCGATTCATTACTTCTTCAGCGCAGATTGTAAGAGGTCAGCCAATCCAGGATCATCAGGAGTTACTACTACCTTGAATCCAGATTTTAGCTGAAGCAAAATAAAATTTTTCTTTTGCGTGGCCTGCCATTTCATTTCACCAAATGCATTATCCCGGTACAATCCATCATAACCGAATAAACCTGCACTTCCAGTTAATCGTTTCAAATCCCTAAAATCAGTTTCCTTTAAAAGAGAGATTTTTAGTATCGAATCAAATGGAATTCGGTAGGGAGAAAAAATTTTTTTGATAACCAGCTCGCGCTCATTGATCAGGTAGCCACGCACCGATCTTGAATAATAAAGTCCAACAAGAATCCAAAGTCCGAGAGTAGCACTAAAAATTTCCATAAAATCCTCAGGAATTTGAATGCCTACCAGCACTACAAACACTGTTAAAATAGAGACCAAAAGCAATACGATCAAAGAAATGGTTTTAGCACTGCTGTCAAGTTTTGCAGAATAGGCCTGTTCTTTCATAGCTTACTATTAGCTAAATAAAGTTAAATAAGGACCATGCTCAAAATTCCTGTCACCATAATAAACTTAGACCAAAGACTGAGCACATGGTATTCGCTTACCGTATCGGCCTGGATCATCCGATAACTGAACCATGCCAATGGCAAAAGAATCAATGCCAGGAAATAAGTTACCGGAAGCGGTTGAATGTAAACGTGCACCGCAATGGTGGATATGGAAAGCGCTATAACCAATATACCGACATACTTCTTAGTACCGGCAATACCCCAAATAATGGGAAGGGTGTGGCAATCAAATGCACGATCACCTTCCAGATCTTCCATATCCTTAACAGCCTCTCGAATAAGTGTCATAAAAAAGGCAAACACAGCATACAGAAGGACTTTATGATCCGACTGCGGATAAACGAGGTACAGCATCAATAGCGACGTACCGGTCAGCAACGCAATCGACAAGTTCCCGGAAAAAGGTTTTCGCTTTAAACTGGATGAATACCACCAAAGCAACATAGAAGACACCAAATTGACTAGTGCTACTTTCCAGCTGATCAGAGAACCGGCAAGTACACCGCCCGCAGAAAGAAATGAATGCAAAAAAATTGCTGAACGTCGTGTGATAGAGCGTCC
>JBMSPY010000290.1:0-3191 GCA_049423005.1 Cyclobacteriaceae bacterium | reverse complement strand
TCGATGAAGGCAACGATGAATGGCGCAGAGATCAACAATCCGTCAAATCGATCCAGAAATCCGCCGTGCCCGGGAAGGGAAGTGCCGGAGTCTTTTATTTCAATACTTCTTTTCAGATGTGACTCAACCAAATCGCCATAGTCACCGCAGACAATAATGATTACGCCTACGATCATCCACTGCCATACTTCCAGAGTTTGGAAGTAACCAGAAATTCCCCAGGCGAATAACAGTCCAAGGACACCACCGCCGATGGCGCCTTCCCAGGATTTTTTTGGCGAGATCCTCTCAAATAGTTTTGTTCTTCCAAATTGTAAACCGGCAAAGTATGCGCCGGTATCATTCGCCCATAAGATCAGTAGTGATCCGAGAATGATTTCATAATTGTACGTTCCGTTTTCAAAAACAGCGATGTTGAGTAATGCAAACGGTGCGGCCACATAGAATAATCCCAAAAAGGTGTAGGCTGTGTTGGTGAATGGTTTCTTTTCAGACTTTTTATACAGTTTGATCAAGTACACGCAAGACATCAGCGGAAAGATCAAAAAATAGTAGCGATAAGATATGTGTTCAAATTCGATAAAGAAGGTTGCACTGAAAATGATCAGTCCGATTAAAATGCCAAATGTTTTTTGAGGCACCATTCCATCCAGCCCAGATAACCTATAAAACTCAAGAAGGGTGAAAAAAGTGATGAACAAGAAAATCAAATAGTAGGACCATGGACCGTAAACAATACATGCAATCAACGCTGCTGATCCCGCGAGCGCTGTAACCAGTCGCTGTGTTAGGTTGTTGAACCTGACTAGTGGATTTTTCACGCCGATCTTAAGAGTTGTTTATGCAGAGTTCTGGCCAGGAAGAAAAAAAGCAACGTTCCTGGAACGACCAGACTCCATGGTGCAGCCTCAGGAGATTCGGCATCGAAGTCAGTCAGACCAAGTTGGTGAACATAAATAAAGGTTACGCCAATGGCATTATTGGCAAAATGCGCTAGGATTGGCAGCCACAGATTCCCTGACCATACCATGAGGTATCCAAAAAATGCTCCCAGCATTAAGCGAGGCATAAAACCAAGAAACTGTAAATGAAAGGCACTGAAAAAAGCAGCGGTTATCCAAATGGCCACATGAATGTTTCCCGTTAGGCGTTGTACAGCGGGTTGAATCATTCCGCGAAAAGCCAGCTCTTCACCAATTGCCGGTAAAACAGCGATGACCAGAAGTCCAAACAGGAATTCACCAAACGATGAAAAGCTGGTAAGAAACTTAGTGAAGGCAGCAGCTGTTTCTTCTGTTTCACGAATCCACTTATCCAAACTTCCGGGGAAGGTGATGTTGTAGTTCCATTCAATCAATACACTATTTGGCAACATAAATAGTCCAACTGCTGTAACGGTTAGCGCAGCAAGTACTGGATTTGTATTACCCAAGAGGTTGCTTACTCTTTTTTTCTCGATAAATCGAAGATATAGCCATGGTGTCAGGATTAATCCGAAGGCCGTTCCACAACCTTGCATGATCAGCATCGGTAATTTTATTTTTTCACTGATTTGGATGGAGTTTGTGAACTCATTCATCCACTCTGTCATTGTACCGGAATAAAAAAGACTGCCAATCAAGAGTCCGGCGATTTGTCCGATGATCACAAAACCGACGATGGCCGTAAGAACTGAAAATGTTACCGAGGTTCCTGGTCGAAGCCCATGGGGAGGTACATTTTCATCCATTGTATAAAGGCATTAGTTTTGCGGGACAAACAAACATCAAAATCCCCGGATTTTCAATATAATGGTCAGGATCGGAGCTATTTCTCTAGGTGAATTCCCCCTGCTTCTGGCACCCATGGAGGATGTCAGCGATCCTCCATTCCGCGCCGTTTGTAAAAAGGGTGGCGCAGATTTAATGTACACGGAATTTATTTCTTCCGAGGGACTCATTCGTGATGCCGCAAAGAGTCGACAAAAGCTGGACATTTTTGAATACGAACGCCCGATTGGCATTCAGCTTTTCGGTGGGGATATTGGGAACATGCGTGGCTCCGCTGAAATTGCAGCAGGCGCGCACCCGGATATCATTGATATTAATTATGGCTGTCCTGTAAAAGCGGTGGCCTGCCGCGGTGCTGGTGCCGCTTTACTTCAAGACATCCCTAAAATGGTTCGAATGACCGAGGAGATTGTTAAAGCTGTTTCGCTTCCAGTGACCGTTAAAACGAGATTGGGTTGGGACGATAAGTCCAAGAATATTGAAGAAGTAGCTGAACGCCTTCAGGATATTGGAATTGCCGCGCTATCGATTCACGGCAGAACTCGTGTGCAGATGTATAAAGGTGAGGCTGACTGGACCTTGATTGGCAAAATCAAAAACAATCCCCGAATAAAGATTCCCATTTTTGGTAACGGTGATATTGATTCTCCTCAAAAGGCACTGGAGTACCGAAACCGGTATGGGGTAGATGGCATCATGATTGGTCGCGCCGCTATTGGTGCGCCGTGGTTCTTTAATCAGGTTAAGACATTTTTGGCGGAGGGAATAATACCGGCCGCCCCGGACCTTTCAGAGCGGGTAGCCATTGTGCGTGAGCATTTGGATTTTTCAATGCGGTGGAAAGGTGATAAGCTGGGCATTTTTGAAATGCGCCGACATTATGCTCCTTATTTCAAGGGATTGGCGGATTTCAAGCCGTATCGCTCCCGATTGGTTGAAGCGCCAGATTACAGCTCGGTCTGCTCCATATTGGATGAGATCCAGGAAGTTTACGTGCCGGTTGATAATGGCTGATTGAAGCGCCATATTTGCGGGCCTTTTCATGAACGATCAAAACAAATTTTTGCCTGCACTGATTCTAGTGCTCCTTTCGCTCATCTGGGGGACGTCTTTTATTTTAATCAAACAGGGTCTTAAATCTTTTTCACCGGATGAAGTGGGAGCCTTACGCGTTACCGCTGCTGCGCTTTTTCTGCTTCCGATTGCTTTGCTTCGGTTTCGGGAGGTGCCTCCGTCGGATTTCAAGAAACTCTTTCTTGCCGGTTTGATGGGAACATTTATTCCTGCTTTTCTTTTTGCCACCGCACAAACAAAATTGGACAGTTCGGTTACCGGTATTCTGAATTCTCTATCACCACTTTTTACGATGGTAATGGGGGCACTCTTCTTTGGACAGCAATTTAAAGGGCTGGCTGTACTAGG
>JBMSPY010000289.1:0-3192 GCA_049423005.1 Cyclobacteriaceae bacterium | reverse complement strand
TCCCGATTGCGACCACTGTCAAAAGGAAGCACAAAATATCAACGGTGCTAAAAATCTATTCCGCGACAAGCAGATGTACTTTTTTTCTGCAGATGTACCCGATGCGATCAAAGCCTTTCGGTTGAAATACGGTCTGGTGGAAGATAACTTTCACTTTGGACAAGGCGATGTAGAAATGATTGTAAGAGCCATGGGCCCCATCAATTCAGTACCCAGTTTTTATTTTTATAAACAAGGAAAACTGACTGGTCAACTTGAAGGTGAAAAATCCGCAGCTGAAATAGCGGCTAAAATGTAGAGACTAAATTTCCGAACAACGATTCATTATGAAAGAACAACAATCCACCAATCAAGGCAGAAGACGATTTCTGCAGCAAAGTGCTACAGCACTTGCCGGATTTACATTTTTACCCAACCTCATCAGTCAAGGTGCGGTTGCCAACCGCGTGCGTGTGGCTCACATCGGGCTGGGTGGCATGGGTAATGCCCATATGGAATGGTTTTCAAAACTAAAAGGCGTGGATATTGTCGCACTATGCGACCTCGATCCGGAACACCTGTCGGCCACCGCCAAAAAGCTAGATGGCCTGGAGAAGAAAAAATTTAAAGTCTATGACGACTTCCGAAGAATTCTGGAGCGAAAGGATATTGACGCTATTACGGTAGCAACTCCCGATCATTGGCATGGACAAATTGCGATGATGGCCTTCGAGTCCGGAAAGGATGTTTATGGCGAAAAGCCCCTCTCTTACGACATCAAAGAAGGCCAGCTCATGCTGAAGTCTCTGGAACGCAACAACAGAGTATTCCAACTGGGTACACAAATTCATGCTGGCGATAATTACCATCGGGTAGTAGAAATTATTCGCAGTGGAGCCATAGGAAAGGTGCACACGGTGCGGTTGTGGAAGGATAGCTACTCACCGGGACTAGGAAATCCTAAAGTACAGCCTGCCCCATCCTATTGGGATATGTGGCTGGGACCAGCTCCGGAAGCCGATTACTTTCCTGAGCGATGTCATTTCACCTACCGCTATTTTCTGGATTACTCGGGAGGTGTGTTCGCAGATTTTTGGTGTCACATCGCTGACGTAGTATGGTGGGCCATCGAGCCCAAAGGCTTGCGATCAGTACGAAGCTGGGGTGAGAAGACAGGCGAAATTGCCGATGCACCCAAGTGGCTTGATTGTGAAATGCAATTTGATGATTTAACCATCCATTGGTCGACCAAACCACCAGAAGTTCCAGGTGCCGCCAAGCATGGCATCGGCGCCTGGTTTGAAGGAGAAAAAGGAACACTGATTTGCGATTACGAAACGAGAGAGGTAACCATCAACGGAGAACGGATGAACGATCTCCCCGATCTCAAACCTTTTATTGAACGCTCACCTGGTCACCAACAAAACTTCATCGATGCCGTTCGCTCGCGAAAGCAACCGGAATCGGAGTTGGCCTATGCCCGACGCATGACCTTACCCATGCACCTGGCACTAATTTCTTGGCGTCTTGGAAGAAAACTGGATTGGGACCCGGATAAGGAGGAATTTATTGGAGACGCAGAAGCCAATACCATGCGCTCAAGACCTTACCGCCAAAAATGGAATCTTATCGGAATTTAAAATCGTACCTATGAAGCATGTGATGATTTTTGTATTCATCGTTTTCTTTTTTTCTGCTGTTGCACAAACGGCTGTTGAGCCCTTCATCTCCTTTCCCATGGCGTCTAATCTGGCCGTTTCTGCTGACGGTCAGAAACTCGCGTGGTTGTACAACGACCGGGGAGCACGCAACATTTTTGTCAGAATGAATGGGCAGAACAAACAGCTCACCAATTATCCGGATGATGATGGTCAGGAGATCTCTGAAATCAACTTTACTTCTGATGGGTCCACGCTTCTCTACGTGCGCGGAGGAGCACCGAATACGTCAGGAGAATCTCCCAATCCCGCAAGCCTGGCCACAGCTCCGGATCGATCCATTTGGATGATTCCGGTAACCGGTGGTGAACCTTCACGGATTACCAAAGGATCCGGATATGTGTTATCGAAAGATCCTGCTACCGGAGTTGAGGTGATGCTCTTAACACGCGGTGGACAAATTCATCAATGCGAAATCAAGAAAGAGGCGAATCCACAACAACTCTTTTTTGCTCGCGGCGGAAATTACAGCCCCACTCCCTCTCCAGATGGAAAAGAACTTTTATTTGTCAGCAATCGCGGTGATCATAGTTTCATTGGTGTCTACAATTATTCGTTGAAAAAAGTTCGTTGGATTCAACCTGATGTAACCCGCGATCAGCTCCCGGTATGGTCACCGGATGGGCAGCGAATTGCTTTCATACGTACACCGGGCCAACGTGCAGAGGAACTGCCCAATCTGATGGCTGGAAAAAAGTTTTCAATTGTTGTAGCCACAGCCGATGGCCAAACCGCTACCGTGATCTGGACATCACCGGGTCTGGATGGCGGACACAACCTGGGCTATCCGGAAACACCTTTCGCCTGGCATAAGTCCGGTCGAATCGTTTTTTACTCTGAACATACCGGTTGGATGCATATTTGGTCGGTGAATTCGGATGGAAGCGACTTACGTGATCTGACACCTGGTAACGGTGAGGTTGAAAGTTATTCAGCAGACGCGGATGGAAAAACGCTTTGGTTCGATACCAACATCAACGACATCGATCGTCGCCACATTTGGAAAACAGATGTCGTTAAAGGCACTGCGACTCAGGTAACGTTTGGTGAAGGAATTGAAATGTACCCACAGACTATTGGTAAGGATCTGTATTGCTTAAGGGCCACCTTCAATACAGCTATGGCCTTGGTTAAAGCAGATGCTTCTGGTAAAAACTTTACGGAGTTGACTACTCCGAATAATTCGGTCTTTGATTCCAAAGTCTTTTTAAAACCGGAGCAGGTCATCTTTACTGCTCCTGATGGATTGAAGATACACGGGCAATTGTTCATCGACCGTTCCATCAAAGGCAAAAGACCGGCAATTGTATTTATGCACGGTGGTCCTACACGTCAGATGCTTCTTGGATTTCATTACAGCGATTATTACAGTCAATCCTATGCCTTCAATCAGCACCTTGCCCGAAAAGGCTACGTCGTTTTATCAGTGAATTTCAGGAATGGTATCGGCTACGGAAAAGAGTTTCGTATGTCACCAAATCAGGGCCCTCGTGGG
>JBMSPY010000288.1:0-3197 GCA_049423005.1 Cyclobacteriaceae bacterium | reverse complement strand
ATAAATTTCCCTGAAATATTAACCGCACTTTCCGAAATTGGCTATTCGGGCATGCTCAGCATTGAAGCTTTCAGTATGAAATTGGCCGCAGCGAATATCTGGCGTCCCATGTTTGAGACCGAAACACAATTGATGAAAGACAGTTTTAACTTTTTAAAAAATCTCACGAAATGAAAATCAACATTGCCATCGTAGGACTTGGATTTGGTGCTGAATTCATCCCCATTTATCAGCGCCACCCGCACACCAACATGTACGCCGTCTGTCAGCGAAATAAAGAAAAACTGAACGCGATTGCGGATGCCTTTAAAATCGAGAAGCGGTACTCTGATTACGATGAACTATTAAAAGATCCAGCCATCGACGCTGTGCACATCAACTCTCCCATTCCCAATCACGCCGAACAATCCCTCAAAGCATTGTATGCAGGAAAGCACGTGGCCTGCACCGTTCCAATGGCTACCAGCGTAGAGGACTGTATGAAAATTGTAAAAGCATGTAAGGAGACTGGTAAAAAATACATGATGATGGAAACGGTCGTGTACTCCAGAGAATTTTTATTTGTTAAAGAATTATACGAAAAAGGTGAGCTGGGAAAAATTCAGTTCCTGAAAGCTTCTCATCAGCAAGATATGGATGGATGGCCGGATTATTGGCCCGGTCTACCTCCCATGCATTACGCAACCCATTGCGTAGGCCCGGTGGCCGGATTACTGAAGTTGGAAGCCGAATACGTTTCTTGCTTTGGCTCTGGCACCATTCGTGAAGAGCTGTCCAAAATTCACAATTCACCCTTTGCTATTGAATCGGCACACATCAAATTCAAAAACAGCGACCTGAGCGCCTACGTTTACCGCTCTCTGTTTGATGTGGCCCGACAATACCGTGAAAGTTTTGAAGTGTATGGATCTAAAAAATCCTTTGAATGGTCCCTCATTGAACATGAGCAGCACGTGGTGCATACCGCCAAACTTCCTGAACCTGAAATTCCGAAAAAAGTTACGGTGCCCGATTATGCGCATTTACTTCCGGAATCCATCCGTGATTTCACAACCAAAGGAGTTTATGATGTGGCCGAAAATACACACTTGAGTTTTACCCAAGGCGCAGGACACGGCGGATCACATCCGCACTTGGCTCATGAATTCGTCATGGCCCTGATCGAAAACCGGGACCCCTTCCCTAATGCTGCTCAATCCGCCAACTGGACCTCAGTCGGCATCCTGGCACACGAGTCTGCGATGGCCGGTGGCAAACTCATTACCCTGCCGGACTTTTTCAACATCTGAACACACACAAGACCACATCCTCATGAAAAAATTCCTGATCCTGTTTCTTTCCTGTCTGGCCGTTCTAACCAATGCACAGCAAGGACGGAGACTTGAAGTTTTATTTCTCGGCGATCAGGGACACCACCGTCCCATGGAACGCGTTCCTTCCTTAATGGCAGCACTTGGCCCACGGGGAATCAACTTCACCTATACGGAAGATCTGAGTGACCTCAATCCAGAAAATATGGCTCTTTACGATGCCCTGATGATCTATGCGAACTGGGACGAGATTCAGCCGACACAGGAAAAAGCACTTCTTGATTTTGTAGCTTCCGGAAAAGGTTTTCTGCCACTGCACTGTGCCTCCTATTGTTTTCGAAACAGCGAAGAATATGTGAAGATGGTAGGCGGTCAATTTTGGAGACACACCATGGACTCCGTCCGCACAACCACCACCGATCCGAATCATGAAATCATGCGCGGACTAACGCCCTTCACCGCCTACGATGAAACGTATCTGCACACGAAACTTCAACCCGACAACCATATCCTGGCTGAACGTGAAATCAAAGCTGATCAGTTTAATGATAAGCCGGGTGTAAAAACAGAGCCCTACACCTGGACAAGAACTTATGGTAAAGGAAAAGTTTTCTATACAGCCTATGGTCATGACGACCGGACCTGGAGTAAAAAGGGATTTCAAGATCTCATCTACAACGCCATACTATGGTCGGTAGACGCTGGAGCATTAAGTGCCTTTAAAGCACGCAACCCTAAACCTTTTGAATACAGAGAGGCGAAACTTCCTAACTACGAGCAACGGCCGGGAACGCAGTACCAGCAACTTCCACTTCCTCCGGAAGAATCTATGAAACATATTCAGATTCCGGCAGGATTTAATCTTGAATTGTTTGCAGCTGAACCAAACGTTCAACATCCCATCGCAATGACCTGGGATGAAAAGGGAAGGCTTTATGTGTTGATCACCAAAGACTACCCAAATGAACGAAAGCCCGAAGGTGGATCGGATTACATCTTGCTATGCGAAGACACCAATAATGATGGAAAAGCTGATCGTTTCACACGATTTGCGGAAGGTCTGAGCATTCCGACCGGAATGACCTTTGCCAACGGAGGATTGATTGTCGCACAGGCACCAGACATGTTGTATCTGAAGGATACCGATGGAGATAATAAGGCCGATGTACGAAAAGTATTGTTCACCGGTTGGGGTACTTTTGATACCCACGCCGGACCGTCCAATCTGCATTACGGATTCGACAACTGGGTTTGGGGTAGCGTTGGTTACTCTGGGTTTTATGGTAAACTGGCGGAAGGTGATAGTCTAAGATTCTGGCAGGCCTTCTACCGTTTTAAGCCAGATGGAAGTAAAATGGAGTGGCTTACTTCGACTAACAACAATACCTGGGGATTTGGCTTCAACGAAACGAACGATGTGTTCGGATCAACCGCCAATAATTCACATGGGTGGTACATGGCCATCCCCCACCGGTATTTCAATTCAGCCAACCGTATCGAAAATGGAAGCCGTAGCACCGACACCCATCGCGACATGAAGCCCATCACGGATAAAGTGCGTCAGGTGGATGCCTTCGGAGGATTTACCGCAGCAGCTGGACATAACTTTTATACCGCACGCGCCTTTCCGAAAAAATATTGGAACAACATCGCTTTCGTAGCAGAGCCAACCGGTCATATTCTGCATCAAAATCAACCAGTAAGAAAAGGAACCGATTTTTCAGATCGGGAGTCCTTCAATCTGATGGCCGGAGCCGATGAATGGTTTTCTCCTGTATTTGCTGAAACAGGACCAGACGGAGCAGTATGGGTGGCAGATTGGTATAGCTACATCATTCAACACAATCCGGTACCAGAGGGATTCGACAATGGTTCGGGTAATGCTTA
>JBMSPY010000287.1:0-3215 GCA_049423005.1 Cyclobacteriaceae bacterium | reverse complement strand
TCCGCGCTCAACTTGGAGGCACCGGTGAGATTGGCTTCCAGTCGCTTGCCCTTACCGCGTAAAGTCAATTTGGTGGCGCCAACCATATTCAGATCAAGATCCTCCATTTCTACATCTGCTTCGCCCTTGATGGCTCCACTCATGGTGAGGAGTAGGTTAGAGGATCGGAATCCAGTTAGTTTAAATTTTCCAGCACCGGCCGCATCCAGTTTTTCCAGTTTTGGCAACGTGATCCGAATGCCAATTTTTTTATCGCCCCAGCTGTTGAGTAAATTGATTTTATCCTCGTTGTTTTTGACGATGAGTTTGTTGCCTTCCTGAGAAATCCGCAAGTCCTCATCATCCTCCACAACGATTGAAAATTTATCACCTCTTGTCACATCGGCATCAAAATATCCAGCGAGCACAATCTCATTGAAATTTTTGAAATTATAACTCTGGCCATCTGAGCTCCAGGCTTTCTCATCTGAGTCGTAATCATCATTCTCATTCTCCTCAACTTCTGTATTCTGCTCTTCGCAGGTGAGACATTTCAGTCCGCCTTCATCAAAGGTATAGGTGTTGCGCTCCCGATCCTCGTGGTGGTATCCTCCGTGGTTGCGAATCAATTCCCACAATTCATCTTCGATGATGAAAGATTTGTTCAAAGGGAAATAAATATCTACCTCCAGCCTTTGGGCACGGAACGCTGCACCTTTTTTGAAGGTAATGTTGGAGTCGAAGGTGATCAGACTGTCTTTTTGTACAATCTTATAATCCACCATCTGTGCATTGGATTGCGCTTCTTTTCTTGTTGTGCCTTGAGATTCGAATCGTTCAACGATCCGGATGTGTGGTTCGCTGTGCCCGTGCAACTTGATGCTGGCACCGATGTAATTGTCGGTTCCGGTATCGTTCAATCGTAAGATGGGGGTGCGTGTTCCGGTTTCCAATACACGTTCCCGCTTATAGGTTCCGTCCTTACTGAATTTCAGGATGGTGGATGGCAGAGAGAACAGGACAACGCCCAGCGAAATCAGGAAGATTACAAACATGGACCATCCGGTGATCTTGTTTACCACGGATTTATTGATAATCAGTGAAAGTCCCAATAAGGCAACCAAAAGAGACGGAATAAATAAGGCTAATGCTGCGAAAAGAGTCGTCCATACGGAAAACGTATTCTGATAGGCCTCCAGTGGCATAGCGTTTGAAAACGTTATCCAGTCAGCTGCGCCTACTGAGGTTGATAACACACCAAGAAGAATGGCCGCCAAAAGCAGGATGGTTAAGGTGAATGTTGCACCGATGAAGGTCAGTATCATGCCGGTGAAGATGCGTACGATTTTAGCCAAAGCCGTAACGAAAGGTCCAAGTGCAGAACCAATGGCTGTGAGCATAGTTGCCAACAGACGAAATGGGAACAAAATGATTTTGCTGAGTGTACTTTCTTTCCCTTCCTTTTCATTAAGTTTTTCTCTGACGGTTTTTTCAATATTGGATAGTGTAACCGGTTGACCTTGCATTTCCATTTTTTCTGTGATGGTTACCGCTTCAGGAACGGCTATCCACAAAATGATGTAGAAAATAATTCCGAAGCCGCCAGCAAAGACAAGACCTGCAAAAATGAGACGAATGACACTGATGTCAGCTCCGATGTAAGCGGCGATACCGCCTGCTACACCGCCGATGACTTTCCGTTCACCATCGCGATAGATTTTTTTAATGGTTGTTTGTTCTTCCAGCTCATAGGAACCTGGAACAATCGCCCAGATGAGGATGTAGGCGATGATGATGAATCCTCCAGCAAGAATCAATAAGGTAAATAATAAACGCATCCACGCCGGATCCAATTTGAAGTAATGCGCGAGTCCGGCGCAAACACCACCGAGTACTTTTCTCCGGTTGTCGCGGAATAACTTTTTCTTAGGACCCGGGGTGCCTGAGCTTACGTTTCCTGAGTTGGTAGTCTTTTGTTCTTCTGACTCTTCGCTTTCTTCACCTCCTGTAAAGTCTGAAGGCTGTCCCATAGTACGAATCAGGTGATCGACATCCTCCGCGGTAATGGCCTGTTTGGTTTCCGAGATTCTGGTTAAGAAAATTTCGGCAATCCGGCTTTCAATGTCTGTTATGATTTCCTGACTGTCCTTAAAGCTTAAAAAATATTTTTTTACGCCGTCCAAATAGATTTTTAGCGATTCGTATCCGTCTTCTTCAATGTGGAAAACGATACCGCTGATGTTGATGGTTATAGTCTTTTTCATAGTGATGGTGCCGTATGGATTAAGATAAGGTTTGGGATTGCTCGGCAGACTGATTTCCGCCGGTGATCAGATTGGTTGAAGTCACCAATTCATGCCATGTATCAGAAAGTCCTTTCAGGAAATTTTTTCCATCCTGCGTAAGGGTATAATACTTGCGCGGTGGACCTGATTTGGATTCAATCCATTTGTAATCAACCAGCCCTGCATTTTTCAGCCGGGACAGCAAGGGGTAGAGGGTGCCTTCCACCACGATCATTCTGGCGCGGGTGAGCTCATCGAGCATGTCGGAGGCATAGACCTCCCCGCGGCTGATGATGTGAAGGATGCAGAATTCCAGAATGCCCTTTTTCATCTGGACCTGCGTGTTTTCAAGATTCATAGTGTTATCGGGCTTTTGGCGATGTTATACGCAAAGGTACCTTGTAATGTTTGGTACTAGGTAATGATTTTGATAAAAAAATTATAAAATCCTGTAATTCAATAAATTAGATTTTTCTCAAAGTCGCGATGAATCTCGACTTCCAACAGCCTTATGGATTACCAGAGGTTAAATCCCCCTTGTCTCACCCAGGTCCTAACTCATGAACTGAGCCAGCAGTCTGTGAAAGTGGTGAGTGCCGGTCTCCCGGGTAACGGAGTAGCGACCGTGGCGGTAGAAGCGGGAACGGATCCCCTTTTGAACTTGTTGTACGACATCCTCATCCTCCATCTCTACCTGATGCAGATCGGCACCTACTCCCTGCCGGAGTTTATCTTCATCCATAACGTAGGTTAGAAAACTTACGGTGGAAGAGGATATACCAGTAGGCTTGACAATATTCACCGACAATCCCCATGGATACCAGTTGAACATCATATTTGGGAATACCCAGAAATAATACGCGCCGACTTTCTTTCCATAGTCCGATGAATTTACAGGCAGGTCGAAGGTCATGTCACAGATAGAAGCGTTGTAGTCCTGCTCCAAAGGCT
>JBMSPY010000286.1:0-3223 GCA_049423005.1 Cyclobacteriaceae bacterium | reverse complement strand
TGGGGGAGTTCAGCAGGAGCTGGTCGTGCCGATTTGCCGTTGCAAAGATAATCCCAATGGATCCAATACCCACTTGGAATGGCTAAAATTTTGATTTTTGAATCGATCTGTAAATGTGGGACCCTGTTTTCTTCGTAGTTTGCAACGTTTGTCCGTATGGCGCTATACGAAAAATACCCTGTCTCGATTACCAACTCCCTTGGAGGAGCAAAACAAGTCTTTAAACCGTCTGTTGAGGGTTTTATCGGGATGTATGTTTGTGGTCCTACGGTCTACAATTTTGTGCATCTGGGAAATGTCAGGACCTTCTTGAGCTTTGATATCGTTTCGCGTTATTTCAGGTTTCTTGGTTACAAAGTGCGGTACGTCCGCAACATTACGGATGTCGGTCATCTGGAAAACGATGCTGACGACGGTGAGGATAAAATTGCAAAAAAAGCCAGGCTCGAACGACTTGAGCCTATGGAGGTGGTAAAGAACTACACGGACAACTTCCACCAGGTTATGCAGGAATTCAATATCCTGCCGCCTAGCATAGAGCCGACAGCTACCGGTCATATCCTGGAGCAAATTGAGATAACCAAGAAGCTGCTGGAAATGGGATTGGCTTATGAGGTAAATGGTTCCGTTTACTTTAATGTTCGCAAATACAACACGCAAAGTCATTACGGGATTCTTTCCGGTCGAAATATTGAGGAGCTCATGGAAAGTGGTCGTGAACTTGACGCCCAGGATGAGAAGCGGGAAAAGATTGATTTTGCTTTATGGAAAAAAGCATCACCTGCTCATATCATGCGATGGAATTCACCTTGGGGTGAGGGATTTCCCGGGTGGCATATCGAATGCACCGTCATGAGCACTAAATATCTCGGCGAAACCTTTGACATACATGGCGGTGGATTGGACTTAAAGTTCCCGCATCATGAATGTGAAATTGCGCAGGCGACTGCTGCCAATGGTAAGTCTCCGGTCCGTTATTGGATGCACTCTAACATGCTCACGGTGAACGGACAAAAGATGAGTAAATCACTCGGAAATTCTTTTCTCCCTTCAGAGTTGTTCACTGGACACCATCCACTGCTGACCAGAGGCTACTCTCCAATGACAGTACGTTTCTTTATGCTTCAGTCGCATTACTCATCCACCCTTGACTTTTCCAATGAAGCGCTTCAGGCTGCTGAAAAAGGTTACCGGAGATTGATTAATGCATTAGGTGTCCTCGATAAACTGGATTATTCCGGCTCGAAAGAAATCAATAAAGACTTGAGTGCTGAACTCTCCAAGCTCAGCGAGGCTTGTTTCTTGAACATGAGCGATGATTTCAATACCGCAAAGACGTTAGCGGTATTGTTTGAAATGTCGGCTCGTATTAATGACATGCATTCGGGAGTACTCTCGGTTTCCAGTATCGAGCGATCTGTATTTGATGAGTTTAAGTCCACGTACTCCGGAATGATGCGCGAGGTTCTTGGATTTAAGGAAGAGACAGCCAAGGAAAATGGTGTTTTGGAAGGAGCCATACAGGTTTTGATTGATTTGCGGAAAAAGGCCAAGGCTGATCGCAACTATGCATTGTCCGATAAAATCCGTGATGACCTTAAGGCCGTAGGTATTCAGTTGAAAGACGGCAAAGATGGTTCTATGACTTTTGAGGTCGAGCCATGATTCGTCGACTCTTTATTTTACCTATTCGACTCTATCAATTGACGCTTTCCCCTTTATTGGGTGCTCATTGTCGGCATACCCCTTCTTGTTCTCAATACACGATTGAGGCCATTCGGGAGTGGGGAGTTGTTCGGGGCATTTGGTTGGGTACAAAAAGAATTGCCCGGTGCAATCCCTGGGGCACCAGTGGTTACGATCCCGTGCCTCCTAAGAAATAATTTAACCCTGAGGTTTTTCGACAGACAGTTTATTGACCAGCTCAATGGCGCGGTCAATCTCTTTTTCGCTATTGAAAATATGGGTGCAATGTCGGAGTCCGAATACGTCACCTTGTGACCGTGGACGCATCCGTTCCCGTTCCCAAAAAGCATCCTGAAGAAATTTACCTTTCCAGCCTTCGAGTGTATAGACGGTAATGCCGGCGCACATTTGTTCTGACTGAGGAGAAAAGATTTTCACCTTAGGATTTTTCCGTAATCCATCGCGAAGGCGATTACCCAGGAATTTGATGCGATCGTACACCCGTTGCGGTCCGATTTCAAAGTGAAAGTCCAGAGCAGCTTCAACGCCCATTAAAATGGAAAAACTTCCTGTTCCACGTTGCGTGAAACGGAAGCCTTCATCCTTGTGATTATCCCAGTTTCCGCTGGCGATGGTTGTCCAAACTTCAGGCATCAGTTCTTTATGTACATACATGAAGCCACTGCCTGCCGGAGCACCAATCCATTTGTGGAAACATCCCAGGTAAGCGTCGCACCCGATTTCTTTCATGTCCAAAGCAATCTGGCCGATTGTTTGTGCGCCGTCTAGTATGGTTAGGATTCCGCGTTCTCGTGCTGCTGTGCAGAGTTCTTTAACCGGGAGTATGGCTCCGCTGCCAGTGATCATGTGACTAATGACCAATACCTTGGTTTTCGGGGTAAAGGCTCCTGTCAAAAGTTCAAAAACCTCTTGCTCATCTTTTATTGGTTTGGGTAAGGCTACCTCTTTGTAAATGATTCCATGACGTTTGGCGCGCATTAACCAGGAGGAACTTCCTCCGGTGTGTTCCTGATTGGTAGAGATGACTTCATCACCTGCGTTGAGCTCTAACCCTGTGGCCAGGTAGCTCATGCCGTTTGTGACGTTATCGGTCATGGCGATCTCCTGTACCTCCACATTCAGCAGTTTGGCTACTTTTGATCGAAGTGGAAGCAGTGTATTGTAGCCGCTGATGTATTGTTCTGCGTTATCGTCTTTGTAAGCCCACTCCGCAGGGCTGGTGGCGAGCATGTTCAGGTGGGCCGCAGTCCGTTCAACTACCACTCGGGGCATCGCGCCGACAGTGGCGGGATTGAAGAAAACCGTCCCAGGATCAAGCATGAATTGTTTCCTTACATCAGCCCACGAATCTGTGCCTGCAGGTGCCGGAGGGTTCACAACTTCCGAAAAGGCAGGCAGTAGGGGAAGGGACAAACCGGCCAGCGAGGCGCGGCGAAGCATGTTTCTGCGGGTGAGCATGGGCAGGGGGTATTGGATTTTCGAATATCTAATGTAGGAAATGATGTATACACATCCT
>JBMSPY010000285.1:0-3248 GCA_049423005.1 Cyclobacteriaceae bacterium | reverse complement strand
AAAGGGAGAACAGGCCGAGAGCCAAGTGAGTGCAACAAAACAAAAAAGTGCCAGAATCTTTTTCATCCGTTTTTTCGGTTAAGTATGGACTTTAATAGGTTTTCCTGTGGCTTTCGCTTTCTCAAATCTTCCGGGTCGGCAGAAGCCAGCGCTTCTTGAATCAATCGTTGATTTTCCTGTTCAAAGAACCGGATTTCCTCAGGCAAAAACTCCTTACGCAGCAGCGAAGGATCAGAAACCAGGGAATAGCCCAATTCTTTAAGTACATCTCCTGCAACCGATTCAAAGACGATCAATTGCTCAGACGTAAAGGCTTTCAAAAACTTCTTTTGATTGGACGACATAACCGGCCGCTCCAGATTTTCCCACATACGACCGGCATGAGCCGTTCGCTTCGATTCACCTGCTTCAAAATATTGAAGCATTTCCTCGCGAAATTCTACGGCCAAAGCCTGACACAGATCGCGTAATGTCTTTTCCGGATCGGCAATTAAGTCCTCGTATCTTAATGACACAAAGCGCTCTGTGGGAATCAACCTGCGTGCCTCCAAAGCTTCCTGTTGATCTTTACGCCACTTTTGAGCCAAGGCATAGATATGCTTCGGGCCTACCACAGCCTTGGTAAACGATAAGGCAACATCTCTACCGTCACGGAATAAATGAATATAGATTGGACGAAGCCCAGCCGCCTCGATAGTCGACACATAGGAAACCGACTCCATGCTTTTACAGCACATAACGCCTGCCTTATCCTGGCGGGCCTTACCCTCACTGATGGCTATGAAAAGGCCTAGTAGGTCGCGGGATTTAACCTGGACCAACACCTCGTCTATCAACGCCTGGTAAGGCTCCCAAGATACAGGGTTAAGATTCACCCAATCACAAACATCAGTTGCTAGTGCCTTGAAATGACGGTCATCAGTCAGATCGCCATATCGATCCAGTAATGGAAAAAAAGTCTTTAAAATATGTGGCGGATGTGGAGCAGAAATTTCCGGAAGCTGATTCAGCATCACCCGAAGGAGATTGGAGCCGGAGCGTTGCGTGCCAATAAATTGGAAGTATCTCAATGGAGGTAGATCAAAGCATTAAAAATACTAAGCCAGAGGCTAATGACAATCCGATAAGCCAGATTGGTTTTACGCTAAAAAAGTAAATAAGGAAAAAACAGGCCACCCACCATATAAAATACCAAGCCTTAGACACGTCAGCATACGAAGTCACCAGAATATTCACTGCAGCATAAACAATCAGGCCCGCCACGAAGGGATGAATCAACTTCATAGCTCTGGAAATGAACACAGAATGTTGAATCTGTGATAGGTACTGAGCAGAAATAATCATGACCATTCCCGTTGGGACAAACATCCCAGCCGTTGCGATAAAGGCACCGGGCAAACCACCTAATTTTTGACCAAAGAAAGCAGCACTAATTAATAAAGGGCCCGGCGTTAACTGGCCAAGGGAAATGCCCAATAAAAGATCATCGGAAGAAATCCAGGAAAGCTGATCGACCAGAACATTTTTCATCAATGGGACAACTAGATAACCACCACCAAATGTGGTTAGACTAATATTGGAAAATTTAAAAAACACTTCTGCAAGAAAGAAGGTAGAAGTCAGGAATCCTGACGCTATTAATACCAACACCAAAACAAGTGGAAGGCCAACCTTCCCGGTCTCGCGTGATGCAACAAGGCTTTCTGTATTCTGAGGAGCCTTTACCACGAATTGCGCCGTAATGGACCACACTACCAGAAGCGCAAGAATCGTCAGGTAACCGTTGAAGAAAAACAATAAAAGGAAGGATACTAAAAAAACGCCAACACTAACATTATCCGTGCAGTACTTCCGCGTATGCTGAACTCCAGCCGCCAATATCAACCCAAAAGCAACTCCGGCAACCATAAAAATCAAGGTATCCAATTGAACCAACTTGGTAGCTGCATCCAAGGAATAGAAGAGCACCACCATCATGATAAAAGATGGAGCTAAAACGGAAATCAATGAAATTGCCGCGCCAGCGATTCCTGCGAGAAGGTAACCACAATAGACGGAAACGTTTACCGCTACCGGCCCAGGAAGAATACTAGCCAATGCCAGACCCCTAGAAAAATCCTCTTCTGTTACGAGTTTTTCCTCATCAACCAGCTTCCGACGCACATGCATAACCATGCTCATGTATCCCCCAAAAGAGACTGCGCCAATTTGAAGAAAGCTTTTAACTAGTTTCAGAAGCATATTTAGAATTAAAAAAAGGTCGCATTTCTGCGACCTTTTTTCAAAGATTATAAATTTTAATAGTGTTCTTAGTCTAAACCAGCGGGGGTCAGAGTAGTAACGCCATTTTCACCGTAAGCATTTTCCCATACAATGGTCATTGCGCCGGTTGATAAGTTGATAGAAGAACCGTCACGAATGAAATACGGGTAGGAATACGGAGCAGAGACCAGAGTGATCTTTCCACACAGGTCCTGGAATACCGTTTTCACTTTAGGACCACCCCAAATGATAGGCTCCATACCACCACTAAGGTCTGCCAAATTGTACTGGCCAGCACCTGCAGCTGCGGTGATGTCCTCTGCATAGGCATTCGTACCAGGGTATCCGTAGTAATCAACCCAGTCGGTTACACCGTCGTATGCGCCAGCACGAGCCGAAACACAAACTACAGGAATGCGGTAGAAGAAAGGTGAGTTGAAGAATGCTCCACCAGTAACAATACCACTGGCATTGCTGTTAGTAAAGATACGTCCATCCTTCATAACCAGTTCATAACGCAATTCCACCTGGTCACCACCATTCACATCATTTTGATTCAGGCCGAGTGCAGCGAGCACTTCCTGCGCAGAAATGGAAATGGTTGCGCGAGGATAATCAGTTTCAGGATCCTGTTGGAAATCTGTAGCAGGTACAGTTTTCACTTTAACCTCATTCGTGGTAATCTTAGGCACAGTGTTGTCCCTTAGTTTAACGTAGAAGTCAACAGACTGAAACAATTTTCCTCTCTCAACATCACGTTCTTCCAGAGTCACCTGGTAAACAGAGGATGTATTGAGTCGGAAATCATTTTGCGATACAGTACCGAATGTTGATGCTGGTGTAGCCACCACATTCAGATACGCTGCGTAAACAATGGTATCCTTGTCAAAGAACCCCTTGTCATCGCTTCAGGAAATAGCCATTCCCATCGCAGCTAAAACAACAAATATGAATTTTACAGTTTTCATAGTATTCAATGATGTAAG
>JBMSPY010000284.1:0-3262 GCA_049423005.1 Cyclobacteriaceae bacterium | reverse complement strand
TAAATTTTTTGAGAGTTGACTGCATATCATAGGCCACAGGGCTTGCTGTTTCCGAAATCAGGTCCAGCATTCCTTTGGCCAACTCACCCTGAATGGTGTCGCCAGATTTCAGAGGGCTAGAAAGATCACCGGGAGCAAGGAGAATTGACTTGCTGCCGAGGAGTGCACTGCTTAAAGTAGCCTTGGCGCCTTTTCCTAATTTTAATTCAGCTTCAACTTCCAATTCTACCAGGACTTTATTTCCCTCGCGTGGGAGCAAACTTATTTTACTTACCCGACCAACTGCATATCCATTAACCAAAACAGGATTGGATACAGCCAGCTCACTAACATTTTCATACTTGACAAAGTAATTGGAATGTTTGGAGAAAAAATCAGTGCCCTTGAGATAGTTAAATCCAAAATAAAGCAGAGCAAGCGCTGCCGCCGCAAATACCCCTACAATAATTTCTTTATGTTTCACGGTGGTCAGTTAATAGCCTCGATTTGTGTTTTGTATTCTTTAAAAGCGCGGAACAAAGATGCAGCAATGGCCTGCTGACCTTCAGGGCTTCCCAGATAAGCTTCCTCGCTGGCATTCGTGAGAAATCCTACTTCTGTCAAAATACTGGGCATGGTCGTTTTCCACAAAACCCAAAAGCCAGCTTGTTTTACTCCGTTGGATTTCCGGCCTGCTTTTACCTTGAACTGTGTTTCAACTTTCTCAGCCAATTTCAGACTACTTTCCTGATAGGCTGACTGCGCAAGAGAAAACAGAATATAGGATTCCGGGCTGCTGGGATCAAATCCTTCATAGTTATCTTCATACTTTTCATCAAGCAGCATCACAGAGTTCTCGCGCTTGGAGACTTGAAAATTTTGTTCGGTTTTATGCAAGCCCATTACGTAGGTTTCAGTGCCATGTGCATCAGGTCGGGGTGCACTGTTGGCATGAATACAGACAAAAACATCGGCCTTCGATTTATTGGCAATTTCTGCGCGCTCATTTAAATCCAGGTAACGGTCGTCCTTCCGTGTATAAATAACTTTTACATTGGGTAGATTCCTTTGAATATAATCTCCAAACAAAAGGGCAATCTTTAGTGCCACCTCTTTTTCTTTCACTTTTTTACCACTTGTTCCGGGATCCTTGCCACCATGCCCTGGATCGATAACTACCACAGAGACCTTTGAACCGGAATGGGCAGGCGGTTCCGGAAGCGGCCGTTCAGCAGCTGAAAAGTTTAGCAAGGTTATTGCTATTAAGAGCAATTTGGCGCCGATATTCCGCACGTTAAAGAAGGAAAGTATGTGTTTTGCGGTAAATTTGGCCCAATTTCCGAATTTTTTAGCAATTGATAAATAGCTCTGAAACCTCTGCGTAGCCTTTGCCTCATGTTGATCCTGGCCTGCTCCACTACGGTGCTGGCCCAACGCACTGGAAGGGGACGTCCCGAGCCACCAGCCCCTATACCCCCTACCGTTCAAGATACGGCAAAAATCGCTTCTGATTCAACCAAAAAGCCGGTTTCTAATGACATAGAAGCAACCATTATTTATTCAGCACAGGACTCCATTAACTCCAATCTGGAAACCAAAATGGTCAAACTTTATGGCCAGGCTAAAATTGTCTATGGGGAGATTCAGCTGGAAGCAGAAGAAATAACGATCGATTACGAAAAATCAACCCTTACCGCTATAGGAAAAACAGACTCTACCGGTCGCCGCGTTGGCTTTCCAATCTTCATGAACGGTCAGGACAAGTATGAAACCCGGGAGATTGTTTACAACTTCAAAACCAAGCAGGCCAAAATTAAGGAAGTAGTTACCAAGCAGGGAGAAGGCCTGCTTCACGGTTCATCGGTTTTTAAAAACACCAAAGGTGAGCTTTTCAGCACGACCAATGCCTACACCACCTGTGATCTTCCGGATCCGCACTTCAGGGTGATCTCTACCCGCTCCAAAGCCATCCCCGGTGATAAAATTGTAAGCGGACCCTTTTTCCTGGAGTTCAATCACATTCCTACACCACTGGCGTTTTTATTCGGGATGTTTCCTTCGAAAATTAAAGCGACATCTGGAATCATCATGCCTACTTACGGAGAAGAAGGGCGAAGAGGTTTTTCTCTTCGGGGCGGTGGTTATTTTTTCAACATCAGCGATCAATTAAAGCTTACTGTTCGTGGGGATGTGTACTCCCGCGGATCTACCGGTTTGCAAACAAACCTCAATTATAAAACGCGCTACAAATACAATGGCTCGTTCAATTTCAATTTTACCAACAACCGAATATCGGATAAGATTGAAGAAAAGAATTCTAAAAAAGATTTTGTCCTCACCTGGTCGCATTCACCGGAGTCGAAAGGTACAGGACGTTTTTCGGCGAGTGTAAACGCCGCAACGTCTTCTTTTTCGAATAACAATTACCTAGGGATCAATTCATCCCTGAACAGCAGTCGCCTGGATCAGACGACTACTAAAATGAGTTCCAACATTTCCTATTCAAAATCATTTCCGGCAGCAGGCATAACCTTAGGGGTGAACCTTCGTCACAATCAGGATTTAGTCACCAAGCGTGTTGATATTCCGGCTCCTGATCTTTCCTTTAATGTGAATAATATTTATCCTTTCCGTAAAGCAGCAAGAGGTGTAGATGTCCTTGAAAATCTGAATTTCCGATTAACCAGTGTAGCCACCAATCAAATCACCAATGCCATTAGGATTGGGCGAACTGGAATACGGGGAGAAATTGTTTACCAGGACTCCATTGCACCGTTCACATTCGGAAATCTAAACAGCTTTTTTCAGCAATCCAGAAAAGGAGTCCGGCATTCGATTCCACTCTCTACATCCATTAAATTATTTCGATTTTTTACCATCAATCCATCAGTAGATTATACCGAGGTATGGTATTTCAATAAGCTAAAGTGGGGTCTGAATAAGGAAGGAAATCCAGTGGTGGTCGATACGGTAAACGGTTTTAACCGAATTTCAAATTATGCAGTAAGCGGAAGTCTGAATACGCGCATTTTCGGAATGGCTTATTTTGGAAAGGATAAACGCATACAGGCTATCCGGCATGTCATTGCACCAAGTGTCAGTTTCTCTTATCAGCCAGATTATACCGACCCTACCAAAGGTTACTTCCAGAAATTTAATGTCCGTGGTAAAGAGCAGTTTTATTCCGTTCACCAAGGTTTTGCCTATGGTGAATCCCGACGTTCTGGAGCACAGACTCTTGGGTTTGGTATTAACAACACCATCGAAATGAAGGTTAAAGGGA
>JBMSPY010000283.1:0-3286 GCA_049423005.1 Cyclobacteriaceae bacterium | reverse complement strand
TTACCACCAAAACCAGTAACAAAACAATAACCAGTTGCATTCCGTCCCAACAGATAATCAGCATTGGCCAAAGCCGCCGTCTGGTAACGAGCATCGTTGGTGTACCGAAAAGCATTCAGTAAGAGGATGGACTGGTTGGCTGCAAAAGAATTGCTACCCCAGACAAAATCAGTCTTCTCCATACCCATAGGAACACCAAAGGCACTTGAAGAAGCATACGCTACATAACGATTGGCCAAGTCCAGAACCATAGTCTTTAAAGTCAACCACTTTTCTTTGTAAGCGGCAGGCGCCTCCTGACGAAGTAAGGAATAAACACCAAGCATAGCCACATGATCCCAGGCCGGAACACGAAGGAGTTTTTGGTCGATGGTTCCCAATAGTTTCAAGTACCCTAAGTCACCTGTAGTTCGGTACAATTCAGCAGAAGCCCAGAAACGTTCATCGTCAAAGTGTCCGTCGCCATACGCCCCTGTAACCACTTCTGGTTTAAACATTTTATTGAGCTTTTCCTGATCGTAAACAACTTCTGGATTTTTTAGACTCCAATTCCACGAAGCGCGTGCGGCATTCAGACAACTGTCAGCCAGACCGGGAAACTGTTTTTCATAGCCCTGGTAGATCCGTGCGGCCTGAGCCATCACAGCCGTGAAATCCAAAGCTGCAGCCGTACTTTTTTGCACCAGATATCGGGTATCCCGAGTAACACCCGGCATGACCATTCCATCGAAAGTGGCATTGGTACACTTATGATAAACTCCGCCGTCAGCCGGATCCTGCATGGTCAACATCCAGCGCAGGTTGTACAGCACTTCATCAAGAATATCCGGAACAGCATTACTAGATTCCGGAATGGAGACTGATGTTGTTGAAAAATAATCAGGATAATCTTCGAAAGCCGACATCAAGGTGGCCATGGTTATTCCTGAATTGACCACATACTTATTGTAATCACCTGCATCATACCAGCCACGAGGCGACGACAAAACTGTTCCAGCTGGTCGACCGGCCGATGCAGCCGACGGATGAATAACAACCCGATCATCCGGATGGCCGGCTGAGCGGTGCCATTTTCCAGCAAAAGATTCTTCAAGAGGCATGGAAACCCGTTGAAAATAAAACGCCTTTAGTGAAGCAACAGCAACTGCTGAGAAAACATCAGGACCAATTCGAAAAGAATGCGAGTGACCAAGGTCAGGAATAACAACCACAAAACTTCCAGTTTGCTTCAGTGGGGTAAAATCAACTTTACGCACATCTGTAGAAGAATGGTTAGAACGAATAGTAGCGCCAATTTTTCCCCGGAAAACCGTATCGCGTAAATTGGTGGAGGTGATGTAGAAGTCGGATGCGTTTGTTTTCCCGGTAACTACAGCAACTTTAGACTCTGTAACTAAAAATCCAATCTGGTTAAGACGGATCTGTTCGGTAAACACTTGTGAAAAAGCACTAAAGGGGAGTATTAAAAATAGGATTCGGGCAAGCATGATTGGTAAAATTGTTGGGGAAGTTAGCGAGTTGGTGCTGAATTCCTTCAAATAAGCCGAGTCGCCCCTTTGGAAATTACCTGCTGACCTCTATATTTCCAAGGTCAAATGACAGTAATCTGTTGAAAAAGGTAGTCTCCATAGCACTCCTCACCTTGTTCACCTTTACCCTGGGTGGTTATTATATGCTGTTCTGGATGCTGGAAAAACAGGCACTGGTCGACAGTTCTTATCAACTAGCAAGTGAAAAAATTAGTGATCAGGAGTTGATCGAAATCAAAATCCCCATCACGCTACCCTACCCCGTTCAGGAAGGTCAAATTGAAAAACGCTCCGGTACGTTCAACCACGACGGACAGAGTTTTTCCATCGTCAAGCAAAAGTATGAGAATGATGTGCTGACCATCTGGTGTTACCGGAACATCGACGTGGAAAAAATTCAGAACATCAAAACCACCATCGATCAAAAGTCGTCCGAAAGCAACTCAGGCAATGTCGCTCTTTCAATCAATGCCAAACTTTCACAGGATTTCATTTCTGATTTCATAAAAATTGAAACTGTATCTATGGGATGGTCTCAGGCGATCACGTCACATGATGCCGTTCCTCATCTTCGACCGGCCAATGCTGGCCCTTCTTACAGTCCGCCCTGGATTCTTGGATAAACACCAACCCTAATTGAAGGGTTTGAAGGTCGTTACCAAACAACCTTCATGATTTTAGTTTATCCAACTGAACCAACTAAACATGAACATAGTTTATCTGCACCGGTGCGGTGGTGCAGTACCTCATAGCATAACCACTGCATCTATTTTGTTTTCCCGAAAGGCCAGGATCCGACTGCTGCTCAGTCTTACGCTTTGCTTTTCCATTTATGCTCAGGCCCAGACCGATATCGACGCCCTGATGATGAAGAAAAATGAATTATGCGCAGGTCTGATGTATACCACCAGCAGCTGGAGCAGCTATTGGGAAGGCACTCTGGAAAGAGAAAATAAGAATTTAGGAACCGTCAGCACCAACATGCTCGCAGCCATGGGAAACTTTGGCGTTCGAAAAAATGTGAACCTGCTTTTTGGAATTCCTTACATCGAGACCCAGGCTACCGGCGGAACACTTAAGGGATTCAAAGGCATTCAGGATCTCAGCTTGTGGGCGAAGTGGCGCGCCCTTCATTGGACAGAGGGTAATAAACTAGCTTCTCTATTTGCTCTTGGTGGTTACTCCTTGCCGGCATCCAATTACGTAGCAGATTACCTGCCGCTATCGATTGGTCTTCGAAGCAAAAACGTTTACCTCCGCGGAATGACCGATCTGAAGTACAAAATATGGTTTTTAACCTTCAGTGGCACCTACATCCAGCGCAGCAACATCACCATCGACCGGGAAGCGTATTACACTACAGAGATGGTCTACTCCAATCAGGTAGCCATGCCGGATCAAACACAACTCAACCTGCGCATGGGCTATCGCGGAAAAGAATTGATTGTTGAGTGGATTTCCGATCGGATGACCACGTTAGGTGGATTCGACATTACTCGTAACAACATGCCTTTTCCGTCCAACCGGATGAATATGACGAGAACAGGATTTCAAGTGCGGTATGAACCTAAAAAGCTGAATGGCTTCACCTTCTATGCTTCTGCCAATAAAGTTATCGAAGGACGGAATGTGGGTCAGTCCACGTCGTACTCAGGTGGCGTGTTTTACATCCTGAATTTTTCTAAAAAAGAAACTGAGAACACTGAAAATTCTTCCAAATGAAATAAACGGATTTTTGATACTCGATGATTATGGTT
>JBMSPY010000282.1:0-3289 GCA_049423005.1 Cyclobacteriaceae bacterium | reverse complement strand
ACGCAAAGGCGATGTAATAAAATGTCGACCTAATGTGCCGCATTGGCATGGAGCAAGTTCGGATAAGCATTTCATTCAGGTAGCGGTGACCAACAGGCATCATGGTGAAACGGTGTGGTTAGAGGAAGTAACAGACGAAGTTTACAACAATTAGTGTCGTGCGACTAACAACAAGGGAATAAATTATTATGAAATGAAATATAAAAGAATATTCGTTATAGCAAGCTTGATAATGATATTAACTCAAACCTATGGGCAGAAAAAGTCAATCGTAATTCAAGATCAAGGCAGTTTTGCTGTTGGAGGTACGATGATTACTAATCCGGGTACATTCGATCCTATTAAACGTACACCCGAAGGTCAGACCTTTCGAGGAGATCATGCATATGTATTTTATCAGATACCTGAAAAGGCAAGGAAATTACCTCTTGTTTTCTGGCATGGCATAGGCCAGTTTTCAAAAACCTGGGAATCAACACCTGATGGACGAGAAGGATTTCAAAACATTTTTTTAAGAAGGAAATTTAGTGTTTACCTGCTCGATCAACCAAGACGCGGAAATGCAGGAAGAAGTACTGTCGAGGGAACAATAAAACCTACACCTGATGAGCAAATGTGGTTCGGAACATTTCGGATTGGTGTATGGCCAGATTATTTTCCTGGTGTTCAGTTTTCAAAAGATACCGGGACGCTCAATCAATACTTTCGCTCGATGGTTCCAAACATTGGACCTATTGACATCAATGTAAATGTTGATGCAGTATCGGCATTAGCCACTAAACTTGGCCCGACAATTTTGGTTACGCACTCACATTCAGGTGGCATGGGTTGGCTTACGGCTATTAGGAATCCGAGTGTTCGTGCCATTGTATGCTATGAGCCGGGTTCTGGTTTTGTATTCCCCGAAGGTGAGGTTCCGCAGCAAATAGAAAGTTCGGCTGGAGCATTGGTTGCTAATGGTGTAGCAAAAGAGGACTTCTTAAAGCTCACAAAAATTCCCATCATCATTTATTACGGTGATTATATTCCATCGAAGCCTGATCAGAATCCCGGAATTGATGGCTGGCGCGCACGATTGGAGATGGCCAAAAAGTGGCGTGATGCTGTAAATGCTGCCGGTGGCGATGTGACCGTTGTTCATCTTCCAGAAATCGGGATAAAAGGCAATACGCATTTTCCGTTTTCTGATTTGAATAATATTGAAATAGCTGACCTGATGTCGAAGTGGTTAAAAGAAAAAGGTCTCGATAAGTAAATCTGTAAAAGTGAATAGACTATGAATAATGAAACCAGAAAACAACTATTAATTGTAATGTGTATGTCTGCAAGCATGCTTATTTCTGCTCAACCCAAACAAGCCAATCCATTTGGATTGGTGTATGAGAATGCGATTACAAAAAATGTAAAAGGAGAAGTAAATATCCATTCGGTAACTTATAAACTCAATGGCATCGACATCGCAGCTAATGTTTACACTCCTGCTAACTACGATCCGTCTAAACATTATCCAGCTGTTGTAGTGGCACACCCAAATGGTGGTGTAAAAGAACAAGTAGCCGGTTTGTACGCGCAACGTTTAGCGGAATCGGGTTACATTGCCATTGCTGCGGATGCTTCCTATCAAGGGGCCAGTGGTGGGCAACCACGTAATGTAGATAAGCCAGCTTTTCGTATTGAAGATATTCGTGGCATGGCCGATTACATTACTCAGTATAAAGGAGTAGATGATAATCAATTGGGGCTTTTGGGAATTTGTGGCGGTGGTGGCTACGCATTGAAAGCCGCGCAAACAGACAAACGTTTTAAGGTTGTGGCTACGCTCAGCATGTTTAATTCCGGAGTGGTCAGACGCAATGGATTCATGAATTCAGGTGTGGCAACCATTCAAGATCGTTTAAGGCAAGCCACCGAAGCCAGAGCACTTGAAGCTTCAAAAGGTGAAGTACTTTATACTGGTAATGCCACGATCACCGATGAAATGGCTGATAAGATGCCATTTGATTTATACCGTGAAGGTCATTATTACTACAACAGAACTCACGCACATCCTAATTCTACATTCAAGTACACCACAAGTAGTCTACTTGACCTGATGGAATTTGATGCAGCCACCAACATGGATTTAATCAATCAGCCGTTATTGATGATTGTCGGAAGCAAAGCCGATACTTACTATATGACCGATCAGGCATTTAATCTGGCTACCGGAACGAGAGAAAAAGATTTGTATGTCATCCCAGGCGCTACGCACATTCAAACGTATTATGTTCTTGAATATGTAACTCAAGTGATGAGTAAACTTAATTCATTCTTTGAAAAGAATTTGAAAAAAACTATTAACTGAGAAAAATATGAAATCAACATTTTTTGGATTAGTATTCTTTATATGCGTCCAAATTTCGTTTGCACAAAATTCAGCAGAACAGGAAGTCATCGCACTCTCCAAAGATAAATGGCATTGGATGGCCGATAAGAATGTTGATAAACTTGCGCCACTCTTTCATGATAAGTCCAAATTTGTACACATGAGCGGAACGTGGAAAAAAGACGAAGAACTTGAAATCATTAGAACCGGAAGTATCTGGTATAAGAAGGCGGATGTTAAGGATGTCGCCATTGAGCTGATAGACGACACCGCCATTGTGTGGAATCGTATTACACTCACTGCAGAAGTTCGGGGCGCTGATGTGGTGACCGAGTTCACAGTAACTGAAGTCTATAAAAAGCAAAAGAAAGACTGGAAGTTATTAGCCTTGACCTTCAGTAGCGTGCGGGATACCCATACGATTAAACACTAAGAGATTCAACTACACAAAATGAAAAATATTACCATAGCGATTTTTCTCTCACTGGTCGTAAGCACGAGCATTGCCCAATTAAATCCTGAAGTTCAAACTGCAACAGGAAAGTTACGCGGTGTAACCGAAGGTGACATTTCTTACTTTAAAGGTATTCCCTACGCAGCACCACCTGTTGGGGAGTATCGATGGCGACCACCTCAACCGGTAACGCCATGGAAGGATGTTCTGGATGCAACGAAAGATTGTGCGGACTGTCCACAGCGAGCCTGGCCCGGTTCCACAACCAAGCAATCCGAAGATTGTCTTTTTCTAAATGTTTGGACACCTGCCTCAGCAACTAAGAAATCGAAATTGCCAGTAATGTTTTGGATTCATGGAGGTGGATTTACAGGAGGTAGCGGCTCCGGCCCCGGGTCCGCTGGAACTGCATTTATCAAACAAGGTGTCATCTTAGTTACGATTAATTACAGACTTGGTCGTCTCGGTCA
>JBMSPY010000281.1:0-3305 GCA_049423005.1 Cyclobacteriaceae bacterium | reverse complement strand
CCTGATTTGATTTTACCCTAACCCGGATTCCGGGATTAGTCTGTCTATTCAGACAGCAACACAGCTATTGTGCTGTGGTTTTTTTAATTCATTAACTCAATTCAATTTCTATGATTGGAAAGATCATTTCCGGATCAATCCGGAACAGATTTCTGGTGTTGCTCATCGCACTGGCTTTATTCGCCTGGGGATTGCGGAGCATGCAGACCACAGCTGTGGATGCTATACCGGATTTATCGGAAAAGCAGGTAATTGTTTTTACCGAATGGATGGGCCGTGGCCCGCAAATCATCGAAGACCAGATTACGTATCCATTGGTAACAAATCTTCAGGGCCTTCCCCTAGTCAAATATGTTCGAGCCAACTCCATGTTTGGCATGAGTTTCATTTACCTGATTTTCGAAGACGACGCTGATTTATACGAGGCCAGAGAGCGCGTACTGGAGCGTTTGAACTACGCTTCCGCTTTGTTGCCGGAAGGCGTACGACCTTCGCTTGGACCAGACGGAACAGGGGTGGGACATATCCTCTGGTACACTCTGGAGGCGCCGGATATGGACTTAGGCGAATTGCGCGCCACCCAAGATTGGTACGTCCGCTTTGGCTTGCAGAATGTCCCAGGGGTAAGCGAGGTCGCTTCCTTCGGTGGATTCGAAAAACAATATGAAGTCTCGATTGATCCAGGTCAGCTGAATTATTTCGGATTATCCTTCGGTGATGTGCTGAACGCCATCAAACAAAACAACGGTGAGGCCGGAGGCAGAAAATTTGAATTATCCGGCACCGGATACATTATAAAAACCACCGGCTATCTAGGGTCGATTGAGGATATCGAACAGATCGCGGTCAAGACTACAGGTTCTGAGGTTGTCAGACTGAGTGATCTGGGCTCCGTGCAGCTCAGCAGTAAAGCGCGGACCGGAATCTTTGACCTGAACGGAAAAGGTGAAACGGTAGGCGGTATCGTTGTTATGCGTTACGGAGAAAATGCAGCTGAGGTGATTGACCAGGTGAAACAAAAAATGGAGGATGTGGCTAAAGGATTTCCGGAAGGAATGACTTTCAATATCGTGTACGACCGCAGCGAGCTCATCAAAGAGTCCATTACGTCTGTCCGGAATACATTGCTTGAAGAAATGGCGGTTGTTGCACTGGTCGTCATAGTATTTCTCTTTCATTGGAGGAGTGCACTAAGCATCATCATCCAAATACCGATAACCATTGCCACCAGCTTTATTCTCCTGAAAATAGCTGGAATTGAATCCAATATTATGTCGCTGACCGGCATTGCCTTGGCCATCGGCGTGATTGCCGACAACGGCATCATCATGGCTGAAAATGCCTACAAGCATCTTAGTGAACGCTATCAGGAACTTAATCCGCACCATTCATGAGTCAGACTACGCACAATCCGATACCGGAAAAAGAGCGACTGGAAATCATCGAGCGATCTTCCAAACAGGTTTCGCGCGGAGTATTTTTCTCCACAGTGATCATCATCACCTCGTTTCTACCGGTTTTTCTACTGACCGGACAGGAAGGAAAACTTTTTCATCCCCTGGCCTGGACGAAAACATTTATTCTGGCTGTTGATGCGTTATTGGTTATCACGCTGGCACCTGTTCTGCTCACCCTTTTCATGAAGGGTAAATTCAGAGGAGAGCAAAAAAATCCTTTAACCGGATTTTTGGAACCGCTTTACGCCCCAATTGTCAGTGCCTGTCTGCGTTACCGCAAGACTACCATCGCTGTAAATCTGGCAGCCGTAGCGGTTAGTATTCCGTTGTTGATGAATATGGGTCGTGAGTTTATGCCTCCACTAGACGAGCAGTCGGTATTGTTTATGCCGGTCACACTTCCGGATATCTCCAATACAGAGGCGAAGCGGATTCTCCAGGTACAGGACCGCATCATCATGTCGGTACCGGAAGTGAAAACGGTTCTTGGAAAAGCCGGGAGGGCATCAACCGCGACAGACAATTCGCCGATCTCCATGATCGAGACCATCATCATTTTAAAACCACGTAGCGAATGGCGTGCTGGTATTACGAAGCAGGACATTATCCGTGAGCTTGACGAGAAGCTTCAAATTCCGGGGGTGATCAACGGTTGGACACAGCCCATCATCAACAGGATCAATATGCTGGCGACGGGTATACGTACCGATGCCGGCGTGAAAGTTTACGGACAAAATCTGGATACCGTTCAGGCCGTCTCAGAACGCATCAAAAAGACACTGCAAAATGTTGAAGGCGTTCAGGATCTTTATGTTGATCCATTGACCGGCGGTAAATATCTCGTCGTTGATATCGATCGTACTGCTGCAGGTCGCTACGGTATTTCTGTTGAGGAGATAAATATGGTCGTTGAATCGGCTATTGGAGGTTCGCCCGTAACCCAAACCGTAGAAGGGAGGCAACGTTTTCCGGTGGGACTTCGGTTGGCGCAGGATTTCCGTGACAACCTGGATGATCTGAAACGGATACCGTTACGTACCAGTGCGTGGGGAACGATTCCGCTTTCAGCGGTAGCTCAGATTCGTTTTGAAGACGGACCATCGATGATTGCTTCAGAAAATGCACTGCTGCGCGGAGCAGTCTTATTCAATGTACGCGGCCGCGATTTAGCCAGTACGGTGGAATCGGCGATGGAGGCACTGCAGAAAGAAACAGGTCGATTGCCAAAAGGCTATTATCTGGAATGGAGTGGTCAGTACGAAAATCTGGTACGCAGCAATCAGACCTTATTGATGATCATTCCTATAGTCCTGTTGATCATTTTTATTTCCTTATATCTCGCATTTCACTCCGTTCGTGAATCGTTACTTTCTCTCATCACAATCCCTTTTGCCTTGACTGGAGGTGTATTCATGGTGTGGCTGTACGGCGTGAATCTTTCGGTGGCTGTTGCGGTTGGATTTATTGCACTCTTCGGAATTGCCGTTGAAACAGGGGTCGTTATGGTCATCTACTTGAACGATGCCATGTTGCAATTGGTCCGTAGAAAAGAAGCAGCCGGTGAAGCCATCACCAAAGAAGATCTACAGTCAGCGGTGATGGACGGAGCAGCCAAACGCTTGCGACCGAAGTTGATGACCGTTTGTGTGGCTTTGTTTGGTTTAATACCCGTATTGTGGTCAAGTGGTGTAGGAAGTGATGTGATGATACCCATTGTGTTACCCATGATTGGCGGAGTACTTACTTCATCAACACACATATTGTTGGTGACCCCATTGATTTTTCTGATGACAAAAGAATATGAACTCAAAAAATTCGGTAAACCTGAAGTTTATGAATCAAAGTAAA
>JBMSPY010000280.1:0-3347 GCA_049423005.1 Cyclobacteriaceae bacterium | reverse complement strand
AACGGTTTTTCGGATCCTGGACTGAACCAAGTAACTGAATTGCTTCAGAGGTTTCCAGATCAAATATTTTGGTGTAAGCTGACGACAACAATGGATCGAACCTCCAACTGAGGTAATTGGATTGCTTTGATGCTGCCGGTGACTTTTGCCCCAAAAGCAAGTGGCCTATAAACAGCAAAAAAAAACAGGTCAAGAGACCTGTTTTCTGTTGGATGCTCATTGTATCAGGCAACCTTTTTTCTTTTGGCAGGAGCGACCTTTTTAGGTTTTTCTTCTTCCATCGGTTCCATGTCCACATCTGCTAAAATTCGGCCAGAGTGTTCATCAATAACGATTTTTTTCTTTTCTCGGATCTCAGCAATTTTTTGAGGAGGTATGATGATGTTACAGCCCTCAGCAGCACCACGAACTACATTTACGACTGCAAGTCCATTAGAAAGACTGCCTCGGAGGCGCTCGTAGTACTTAAGAAGCTTATCCTCAATTTTTTTGGCAGCTTTTTCACGCTCAGCTAACAATTTCTTTTCTTCTTCAGTGCTTTCGGACATAATGTCTTCAAGCTCTTTCTTTTTGTTGTTAAGATCATCAGTACGTTCGCCAATCAATTTTTCAAGGCTGGCAGTATCGACTTTTTTGGCTTCAATTTTTTCTTTGGCTTCTTTGATGCGCTTCTCGCTCAGATTAACTTCCAACTCATTGAGTTCGATCTCCTTTGTAATGGCGTCAAACTCTCGGTTGTTTTTAACATTTTTTTGCTGCTCGTTGTACTTCTTGATCAGCTTGTCGGCTTCCTTAATGGCCTCTTTATTCTTTTTGATGTAGTCTTCAAGATCCTTTAACTCGGTTTCGAAACGGCCCATTCTAACCTTATAACCCTCAATCTCATCTTCAAGATCTTGGACTTCGTTGGGAAGATCACCCCTTAGTTTCTTTAATTGATCCAGTTTGGTATCGATGGACTGAAGGCGAACCAGAGCCTCCAACTTTTGTGCAACGTTTTGATTTTCCATTACTTACAGGTAACTAATCGGATTGGTGACAATTTTTGAAAAAGTGACCGCAAAATTAGGGAATTTTTTGCTTAAAACCCCGGTCAGTAGGTCTTTTGTGAATTGTTCTGACTCAAAATGACCAATATCTGCGATTATGATCTTTCCCTCAGCCCCAAAAAAGTCATGATACTTGAAGTCAGCAGAAATAAATAGCTCAGCGCCACTGGAAATGGCCTTTTTTAGGAGAAAACTGCCACTTCCTCCGCAGACTGCCACTTTTTGAATTTTTTCATGACAGATGGGTGTATGTCGTATGACCTGACATTGAAGAAAGCTTTTGATGCTTTCAAGAAAATCAGATGCTTTTACCGGCTCCGGTAGCGTACCCATCATTCCCGCTCCTGTTTCTTGATTTCTGTTCAGGGTGGAACTTAAAAAATAGGCTACCTCCTCATATGGATGACTTTCACGGAGTGCCTCCAGGACAGGATTTTCTAAATGTGCCGGAACGAGAACCTCAATTTTTATCTCCTTTGTTTGCTCGAGCATATGACGTTGGCCCTGGAAGGGCTCGGCTTCATTACCAGGCATAAAGGACCCCGTGCCTTCCGAACGGAAACTGCAGTGGCTGTATTTTCCAATATGACCTGCCCCTGCAGCATGCAACGCATTCAGCACGTTTCCAGCATGAGACTCAGGGACATAGGTTACCAACTTATGAAGGTTTCCTTGTAGAGGAGATAATATGGATTGCTCCTTTAGTCCAAGCCGGTCAGCAATAACAGCATTAACGCCATGTTTAACGTTATCCAAATTGGTATGGACTGCGATTAACGCTAGTTGATTTCTTATGGCCTTGATGATGGTTCGTTCAACGTGATCCTTTCCGGTTAAACTCTTGATTGGTTTAAAAAGGATAGGGTGGTGCGAAACCACTACGTTGCAGCCCTTTTCAATAGCTTCATCAACCACGGCCTCCGTACAGTCGAGAGAGATTAAAATTCCGGTAACCAACATGTCTGGGTCACCGGTAAGTAAGCCTGAATTATCGTAGGATTCCTGAAGTTGGAATGGAGCGAACTCGTTCAAATAACTTAAGAGATCCTTAACCTTGGTCGGCCGCATAGGAAGTATTCTATTTTGCAGCAATTTACACTAATCCCATTCCTTTTCTTCTTGCTCAACTTAGGAGTTGACAGGGGCTCGTTACTTCAAAATTCCTGAAATCCGATCTCAGTAAGTAATATTGCAGGATTGCCCAATGCGGCCAATATGAAAAGGATATTTCTACCCATTTCACTGATTTACCAGGTGGTAACCAAGATGCGGAACCACCTCTATGACATAGGGGCTAGGCGATCCATTCAATTTGATGGACTTGTAACCATAGGGGTCGGAAACCTAAGCATGGGTGGTACGGGAAAAACCCCCGTCACCGAGTACCTTATTCGACTATTGAAAGATTCGCATAAAGTTGCTGCACTCAGCAGGGGCTACGGTCGAAAGACAAAGGGGCTCCGAATGTTGGATAAAGCTGATGAGGCGGTTACAGCCGGGGACGAGCCTGTACAGTTATTCCGAAAGTTTGGTAACGACATCCATGTGGTCGTTTCAGAAGATCGCACATTGGCTATCCCCACATTGCTAAATCAGGTTTCACATGCAGATGTTGTTATTCTCGATGATTCCTTTCAGCACCGCCGAATAAAACCCGACTTAAATATCCTTCTCACGAAATATGAAAGTCCCTTTTTTAGTGACCTAATTTTTCCCATGGGATGGTTGAGGGAATCGCGCATCGGTGCACGTCGAGCCGATGTTTTAGTGGTGACCAAATGTCCCGCTTCGGTAACCGATGAAGATATAAAGGCCTTTATCCTGAAGGCACAAAAGTACGCAGGACAAGTGCCCATCTTCTTCACACGTTACCGCTACGACAAGCCGGTAGCTTTTGGAAACAGACCTACTATTGGAAGAAAAATTATACTCGTTACAGGTATTGCACATTCTGATTTCTTGCTGCGGCACTGCAGAGAGGATTTTTCAGTTCTACATCATTACCGATTTAGTGACCACTACAACTATTCTCTTCAGGATATTCGGGAAATAATTACTGCTGTAACGGATCCGGATGTGTGTCTTTTAACAACCGAAAAAGATATGATCAGGTTATCGGCCTTCAGTCATGAACAGCTGATCAGCGCTCAACCTTGGTTTTATCTTCCTGTTGAAATAGAATTTCTATCTGCTGGCACTGAATTTGATAGTATCGTACGAACAAAGGTTAAAGCTAAACTTGAATCACTTGATCAGGAGTAAAAGCATATGGAATAGGCTTTTCATAGAGCTGACGAT
>JBMSPY010000279.1:0-3363 GCA_049423005.1 Cyclobacteriaceae bacterium | reverse complement strand
ATGGATATTAATTATTTTATCACTGTTCTTCAGCAAAATACTGAAACAATCAAAAATGCTATAAAAGCATTGACCTTACCGTACGTAATCAGTAGGATCAGAAGCAGGATACATCCGAAAACAATTGCAATAGACAATGATTTTCGTTTAGGGGTTTAGTGGATTAGTATTTATCCGGAACTTGGAAAATCCTGACAATCAATTCGTGGCTGTCGCCATCGCTATCTTCAAGAGTAATGTTTACCGTTGGATTATTGCTTGAAAGATCCGGATCAATTTTTACGATCTTATTATTCTGAAGGTGCTTTTCAATTTCCTTTTCAAGAATGACCAGAGCGTTGGCCAGATCCAATTCAAGGGAGCTCGGATTGTATTTATCAGTTTTCATGCATTTGATAGCTCAGGTTACCAGCGGATCAGTGCTGAAGCCCAGGTGAATCCGCTTCCAAAGGCCGCTAAGCAAATTAAGTCATTTTCTTCGATTTTACCTTTTTCCCAAGCTTCACTCATGGCAATGGGAATAGAGGCGGCAGTTGTATTCCCTAAATGCATGATGTTGTTGTAAACCTGATCTTCTCTGAGATTCATTTTCTCCTGGATAAACTGGCTGATACGCAAATTGGCCTGGTGCGGAATCAGCAGATCGATGGATTCCTTAGATAGCTCATTTGTCTGCAACGCTTCTTGAATGGCTTCCATAAAACGTACAACAGCATGTTTGAAAACTTGATTTCCATTCATCACCACTTTATAATGAGTCGTATCCAGAATTTGTTCTGGTTGACGTTCTTCTCTTGGTCGGCTACTTCCCGGATCGCGAACGTAAAGCTCTTCCGCGAAACGACCATCGGCATGAAGATGAGTAGATAAAATACCTTGCTTATCGGAGGCTTTCAATACTGCGGCACCGGCTCCGTCAGCAAAAATAACAGCGGTATTTCGGCCTCGTGTGCTTACGTCGATCGCAGTAGACTGAATCTCTGCGCCTACAACTAGAATGGTCTTGTACATCCCTGTCTTGATGAATTGATCGGCAACAGAGAGTGCATAAATAAATCCTGAGCACGCGTTTCGAATGTCCAAAGCTCCAATACCCTCCAATCCCAGTTCTCTTTGGAGTAAGACCCCGGAGCCCGGAAAAAAATAATCCGGTGTAATGGTAGCGAACACTATAAACTCCACATCCTTTTCACTTAAACCCGCGCGTTGTAAGGCTATCCGTGATGCCTTTGCTGCCATGTTGGCCACCGTATCTTTGGTGGGGTCAACCCATCGTCTTTCTTTGATCCCGGTACGTTCCGTAATCCATTCGTCAGACGTTTCCATCATTTTAGACAAGTCCTCATTGGTGATGATGGTTTCAGGGACATGATGTCCGATACCTACAATTTTAGAAAAGGGCATGGTTTAGGGTTATGGGTTTTCCTGAAGTAAGGCCTCCCGCATCAATACGATTGGCATGCTTCCAATTTTGAGCAGTCGTTCATGGAAATCAGAAAGAGTGAATTGATCACCTTTAATTTTTTTATAGTCTTCGCGCATTCGCAGGATTTCCATCATTCCTGTGAAGTATCCAATAAAATAACCTGGTGAAGCACACGAAGCGTCAATTTCCAATTGGGAGGCCCATGGTAGAAATCCAACACCTTCTGTCATCAGCTTTACTGCGTCGTCGTAGGTCATTTTTCCAGTATGCATACCTACATCGTACACCACTCGGGCATTTCTCCATAAGCGTAACTGCAATTGACGCAGCAGTATTTTGTCATTTGGGAAGAAGCCTGTCTCACGGAATAGCTGTTCGTTATACAATCCCCAGCCTTCACTAAAGATAGAAATGCTGTTGTTACGGCGAAGAGGCCGTGGATTATTGACCTGGTACAATCCCTGAATATGGTGGCCAGCGTAGGTTTCGTGAGGAGCTGTAACTAAAATCACCCCCCAATCATGCTCGACCAGGTACTCCTGTTTTTGTTTTTCCGTCCATTGGTCTTCAAATGGGTTGATGTGCATTTCGGATGTATAGGTACTGTCGGCGTCTTTCTTTTTAGCAAAAGAAAAGTGGCCGTAATAGGATGTTTTTCTCAAATAAGGCGCGCGCTCAATGACCAAGACGCGCTCCTTCCATGGAATGGGTATAAGGTTGTGCTTGAGTACATGTTCCCGTGTTTTATTTACCCACTCCTGATGAACAGGGATCATCGAATGAGGTTCTGGATATTCTTGTTTGACTTCATTGGCAACGGCTTTCCATGGAGTTCCAGGTTTAATCTTTTGTGCAAAGGCTTCGAGTTCCCGCACAGTAGCTTCAAATTGGGCCAATCCAAATTCGTAAAGGCTATCGGCGTCGTATTCCAACAAGTAGTGATCCCTCAACAATTCGTTATAGGCTTCTTTTCCAATCGCGAAATCCGCCTCAGGCTTTTTTGGAAGACCCTCTTTTAAAAAGGAAATGAATTTCTCCAGTTGCTGTTGTGCAGCCGAAACATCAGCATCAAGTCCGCTTATTGAGTTCTTTTTTATAAAGGCTGGAATTTCAGTGGAAAAAAGCACTCGACTATTTTCGGCCATAAATATTCCAAGTTCTCTGAACCGCGGTACGTTCACTTCCAGTTGATTGATTCCGTTATCCATTTGTACCACTGCCATCTTTAGGCGCTTACGGATTTTTTCTGCTTTTTCTTCAGGTGTTCCGGGACCATCCATTACGGCTGAAAGACTCGTGAATGTCATATACAGCCTAGGATCTCTAGTCCAGGGGCGAATTTTTTCGTGATCGATTTCTCTCCCTCTGAGGATACTTAACGCAAATTTCCAGTCGATAAGATCATCACCCGTTAATAAAGTAGTGTCGATAGACTGTAATGTATCGATCTCTTTCCTGGTTTTTTCCAAGTAACTTTTAAAGGATTGACTACTCATGGAGTCTTCCGGGTGACCGGAATTTCTACCTCTAGACTGACTGAATCCTGCTAAAAAGGAGTTTAATTTTTCCGATGCTAGTTTTTTTTCAAGGGTCAGGTCTGTTTGGGTACAGGAGCTGACGGCCATGCTTAGGATTAAAAGTCCAAGGATAAATTGATTTTTACGCATTAATCTGGTCGTTTCGTTTTTTTGTTTTTCCAAGATTGGTTTCAAGAAACCGAATGATTTTTCCTGCAATATCGACTTTTGTGGCACCTTCGATTCCCTCCAGGCCCGGTGAGGAATTGACTTCAATAATGAGTGGTCCTCGTTTCGAAGGAAGCATGTCAACACCGGCAACTGTAAGGCCTAGTTTTTTGGCAGCCGTGATGGCCGCATGCTTCTCCTGTCGATCTAGTTTATAGACCGTAGCCTCACCTCCTCGGTGGAGATTGGATG
>JBMSPY010000278.1:0-3368 GCA_049423005.1 Cyclobacteriaceae bacterium | reverse complement strand
GCCATATTTTTTTAACAAGTCGATTGGCTTACCACTTTCACCAAAAGAATCTTTAACCGCAATCATTTCCATTGGTGCTGGTAATTGAGCGGCCAATACCTGCGCAATCGAGTCGCCAAGGCCTCCGTTCATTTGGTGTTCTTCACAGGTTACTGCGCACTTAGTCTTTGCTACAGATCGTATAACTGCTTCAATATCAAGAGGTTTAATGGTATGCACGTTAATAACTTCTGCATGTATTCCTTTTTCATGAAGTGCTGCTGCAGCCTCCAATGCTTCCCACACTAAATGGCCACAGGCAAATATGGAGACGTCCGTTCCCTCTATGAGCAGATCTGCTTTGCCTAAGGTGAACGGTCGGTCTGAGGGAATGAACACCGGCCATGTAGGCCTTCCAAATCGGAGATAAGCTGGGCCTTCGTGATTACCGAGTGCGATTGTGGCTGCTTTGGTCTGATTAAAATCACATGGTACAACAACGGTCATTCCCGGTAGCATTTTCATCATACCAATGTCTTCCAGAATTTGATGGGTGGCACCATCTTCACCGAGGGTTAACCCTGCGTGTGAGGCACAGATCTTTACGTTTTTACCTGAGTAGGCGACGGACTGCCGGATTTGGTCATAAACACGGCCGGTAGAAAAATTAGCAAATGTACCGGTAAAGGGAATTTTACCACCAATAGTCATTCCTGCAGCCAATCCAATCATATTAGCCTCTGCTATTCCCACCTGAAAAAACCGATCGGGAAACTCCTTCTTAAAAGCATCCATTTTAAGAGATCCTGTAAGGTCGGCACAAAGCGCAACCACGTTTGCGTTGGATCTTCCTAACTCGACCAGTCCTGCTCCAAAGCCTGAACGGGTATCTTTTTTTTCTGTAAAGCTGAAAGGGTTCATCTGTGTCTGTTAAAAGTCGCCGATCGTTTCCGGTAATTGTGCCATGGCTTTCGCAAATTCATCATCATTTGGAGCTACGCCGTGCCACTTATGGGTACCCATCATGAAGTCTACCCCTTGACCCATTACGGTGGTCATAAGGTTTAAAACCGGCTTGCCCAGGCGTGTAAGTTTTTTGGCTTCGTTGAGAGTATCCAGAATATCCTCCAGGTCGTTTCCATTGGACTCGAGGACAGTCCATCCAAAAGCCTCCCATTTACCTTTTAGGTTCTTGAGAGACATTACTTCGTTGACCGGACCATCGATTTGTTGGCCGTTGTAATCGATGGTAGCGATGAGATTATCGACCTTATAATGGGCGGCATACATGGCTGCCTCCCAAATTTGACCTTCTTGTTGTTCACCGTCGCCCATCAAGACGTACACCAGGCTGTCGTCCTGATTGAGTTTTTTGGTTTGTGCTGCGCCGATGGCTACGGAAAGACCTTGGCCTAGGGAGCCTGAGGCTACGCGAATACCGGGCAGGTGTTCATGGGTAGCGGGATGACCTTGTAGTCTGGAATTAATTTTCCTGAATGTTCCGAGCTCTTTAGGATCGAAATATCCGGCACGGGCCAAGGTGGCGTACCAAACCGGGCTAATGTGGCCGTTGGACAGGAAGAACAGATCCTCGCCTTGGCCGTTCATAGAGAACTGAGGATTGTGATTCATTACCTTGAAGTAGAGTGCCACAAAGAATTCTGTGCATCCCAGTGAAGCACCAGGGTGACCGGATTGACACGCATGAACCATACGTATGATATCCCTTCGAATCTGAGCACAGAGCGATTGTAACGCTGCTGTATCGGTTTTTTCCATTAGCCTTGAATTATTCCGAAAAATATAAAACCCTGCCTGTTTTTCCTTTCATGCAGGGTTTTAATTACCTAAAATAATGACCACGTGACTCGATATGAGCCCGTGAGGACCTATTTTTTGGTGGCTTTCTTTTTTACTTTTTGAGCCGTTTTCTTGGCCTTTTTTGGAGCTGACTTTTTTGCTGAGGGAGCAGTCTTTTTCTTAGGTGCAGCATTAGCCTTTGGTTTGGTCGCGGGCTTTGCTTCTGTTTTTAATATTTGGCTGGTGTGATTTTTTGTGTCCACTTGAGAAATGATTTCCTCAAGGATACCTTCCGCATTGATGATGAAGGTGGTTCGGGCTGTTCCCATGTATTTCCTTCCGTACATGGATTTCTCGACCCAGGTACCATAGGCTTCGTGAACTTTTTTGTCGGTATCGGCTAGGAGGCTAAACGGTAGTTTTTCTTTTGCGATGAATTTTAGATGTGATTTCTCGTTATCGGTACTAATGCCAAATACTTCATAGCCTTGTTTCTGGAGCGCTTTATAATTATCGCGCAGGTTACACGATTCGGCCGTACAGCCAGGAGTCATGTCTTTGGGATAGAAGTAAAGCACTACTTTTTTTCCTTTTAGCGACGATAGACTAACAGGTTTTCCGTTTTGATCGTTAACGGTAAAATCAGGAGCTTTTTTTCCAACGGTTGGTGTCATAAAATTTGTTGTTTAAAGGTTCTGCTATTTCCTACGCGGTCTTTTACTTGAAGAATTAAGGTTCCTTTGAACGGCTTGGTTTTATCCAACTTTTCTGAGAAGAGCACTCCGGTTTTGTAGTCGTAATTCATCAGGATCCATTCTCCATCAACCGTAACCTCAAACGAATCGATACCGGAAAGGTTATCCCATATTCTGAAACGCAGCGTGCTTTGATTGGCATAGATTCTGCGCACATCGGGTGGGGTTACGTCTGGCTGAACTACAAATTTCCCCAGTTTGTTGGTCTCAAACTTGATTTTACCATTAACCCACTTGTTGGATAAAAAAGTATTTCGGCCATCTTCGAATCGATAGGCAGCATATTTTTCATTGATTTCCCCAAGTGGCCGCAATTCAAATTGTGCCGGGAAGAGAAGCGCTGTTGTCTTATCGGCCACGGTTAAAACCTCTCTGGATCCTTCTCTGCGATGGGAGGAGGAGAAGTACAGGGTGTCGAATAAGGATGAATCTGGAAAGAAAAGGGTGTAGGAAGGGCCATAAAAAGTGAACTTTTTACCGGAAGGAATTTTGTCTTTAATTCCAAAGCGTAACGTTTGCTTGCAGCCTACCAAAGAATCTGGCAGGCCCTCACGCACGTCGATGATGTAAACGGACCAGAGGTTACTGTTGTACTGACTTTGTAGCTCTTTAGACTCACCATTTCGGAAAAGCAGTGGGTGGGCAGCACATTTTGAAATTCGTGCTGTGAGGTAATTTCCGCTCAATTCAAAACCGGCAGGGGTTTTAATGGCATCCAGGGAAGGAATGGTAGTGCCGGAGTCATCGGGTTTTAATTCAAATTCTAATTCGGAAGTATTTCCGTAAGAATCTTTCATTGACACACCAATTTTAACAGGATCAATTTCAACCGTA
>JBMSPY010000277.1:0-3380 GCA_049423005.1 Cyclobacteriaceae bacterium | reverse complement strand
GTCTGGAAAAGCCTAGGGTCATGAGAGCAGTTAACGCTTCTGCTCTAATATTATTGTGTGCAGCCTGCGAATTTGGGCCGGGTAAACCATCACCGCCTTCTTTTCGAACCTTGTCTTTTAGTTCCAAAATCAAGCGTTGTGCTGTTTTTGCTCCAATGCCTTTAACAGACTGAAGTGTGTGTACTTCCTCTTTGATTATGGCGCTACGGAGATCCGCAGCACCCATAGAAGAGAGTACCATCATGGCTGTCCCCGGGCCAATTCCATTTACGGAAACCAGTTGCTGAAACATGATCTTCTCCGCTGAAGAGGCAAACCCATAAAGAATGTGCGCGTCTTCCCGAACGACCAAGACCGTTTGTAAAGTAATATCCTCCCTGTCCTTTATTTCCGAATAGGTTGATAAAGAAATCATCACCTGATATCCAATACCATGGACATCAATAATTACAAACGCAGGTTCCTTATGGACCAGCCTTCCTTTCAGATAGGCAATCATTTTATTTTAAGCTTGACTTCGTTTGTTTCTCCAAAAAGATTTCGTTCGTAGCGTTGAGCATCAACAACAGCGATGGCTGCCATATTCACAATTTCGCGTATTGAGCTTCCAACCTGTAAAATGTGAACCGGACGCTTCATTCCCAATAGTATTGGCCCAATGGCTTCTGCGCCACCCATTTCCATCATTAATTTATAAGCGATATTTCCAGACTCGAGATTTGGAAAAATCAGCGTGTTGGCACCTTTCTCCGCGAGGGCACTGAAAGGATATTCTTCCTTCTGAAGATTTGTATTTAGGGCAACGTTTGCCTGAATATCTCCTTCAATAATCAAATCCGGAATCTGTTCTTTGGCCAGACGCACAGCCTCCCTGGTTTTATTTGGAATATCCCCTTTACTAGATCCAAAATTGGAATACGATAATACGGCCACACGAGGCTCGGCATCAAAGAATCGAACTCCCCTTGAAGCTACACGAATAATTTCCAGCAACTCCTCAGCCGTGGGATTGACATTGACGGTAGCATCGGCGAAGAAGTAGTTGCTCTTTTTATGCATGATGATGTACATGCCGGCTACTCGCTTTACTCCCGGAGCCATCCCGATTACTTTCAAGGCAGGTGAGATGGTTTTACTGTAATCGCTTGTCAAACCGCTTATAAAGGCATCGGCATCTCCAACCTCAACCATCATAGATCCAAAATAATTGTGGTCCAGCATGTTTTTGGCTGCTTCAGAAAGAGTCATTCCCTTTCGTTGCCTTTTCATGTATAACCGGTCTGTGAAATCTTTGAGTTTTTCAGTCTCCTCTTCTGGATCAACAATTTGGATATTGTCAATATCGAGTTTATGATGTTGTGCCAGCTCCTGAATGCGCGTTTTAGTACCCAACAGAATTGGAAAGCCAATCTTACCATCATAAATCTCCTGCGCTGCCTTCAAAATTTTATAATTATCAGCGTTGGCAAATACGATTCTCTTGGGATCTTTCATTGCCCGATCAATAAGTCGGGCGGATAATTTTTGATTGATTCCAATCCTGTTAAGAAGTTCTTGTTCGTAGGCCCTCCAGTCAGAAATGGAAGCTGTAGCTACGCCACTTTCCATAGCAGCTTTGGCTACTGCAGGAGCAACGGTTGTGATCAGTCTGGGATCAAGAGGCTTTGGAATCAGGTAGTCTTTTCCAAACGCAATATCCTCTGTTCCATAAGTACGGAACACCAGATCCGGAACAGGCTCCTTCGCTAATTCGGCAAGGGCCTTGACCGCTGCAAGTTTCATGGCCTCATTGATTTCGGTTGCCCGCACATCTAATGCACCCCGGAAAATATAAGGGAAGCCAAGCACATTATTGACTTGGTTTGGATGATCGCTTCGGCCGGTGGCCATTAAAATATCCTTTCGTGTTTTACATGCTAAATCATAATTGATTTCCGGATTGGGATTGGCCAACGCAAATACGATGGGGTCTTTGGCCATAGCCAACAAGTCCTCCGGTGTAATGACATCCGCTTTTGATAAACCGACAAAAACATCGGCTCCGCGCATGGCTTCCTGCAGGGTATTCACCTTTCGCTTGGTGACAAATTCTTGCTTGATGGCGTCCAGATCAGTGCGACCGGTATTCAAAACACCTTTGCTATCGCACATGATTACGTTTTCAGGATTCAGGCCAAGAGCGATATACAATTTGGTGCACGATACGGCAGCGGCACCTGCTCCGTTTACAACTACTACGATGTCACTTATTTTTTTACCAACGATCTCAAGTCCATTGAGTAAGGCCGCTGCACTTACGATAGCCGTGCCATGCTGATCGTCGTGCATGATCGGAATGTTCATCTTCTCCCGGAGTTCGGTTTCAATTTTAAAGCATTCCGGCGCTTTAATGTCTTCAAGATTTACACCTCCAAAAGTCGGCTCTAGTGACTTTACGATTTTAATAAACTCATCCGGGTCTTTCTCATTGATCTCAATATCAAATACATCAATGCCCGCAAACTTTTTAAATAATACACCTTTGCCTTCCATAACTGGCTTGGAAGCCTCTGGCCCGATATCTCCTAATCCGAGAACAGCAGTTCCATTTGAAATAACAGCTACCAGGTTGCCCTTAGATGTGTATTTGTAAACATTGGCCGTATCGGCATGAATCTCTTTACAAGGTTCAGCTACTCCAGGGGAATATGCGAGAGCCAAGTCCAGTTGGGTGCTTAAAACTTTAGTAGGTACAACCTCAATTTTTCCAGGCTGACCTTCCATGTGGTATTGAAGGGCATCCTCTTTTTTGAATTTAACAGACATGATTTTTCTGTTGATTTAGGTTGAAAGTTACGATATAATGGACAGATGTCATGGCCGAAGACCATGTGTTCTGTTCAAAGGAAGTGGTTAGGAAGATTTTTCTGATTCTTCTTTTTTTCCCTCCGTGGAGAAGGTTGAAAGAATGACCTCCAGCTCCCTAAGGATTTCACGCTGAGGTTTTGATGGACTAAAGACAAAACCTTCTATGTAGTAGAAATATCCTTTTTCCTCATCGACAAAAGCGAAACCGATAAAAGGTCCACCCATACTTGGAATGTTGGTCTTCCATAGTCCTTTCATCTCAACAGCATACTTACCGTTAAAATTTATGACTCGGGTAAGAACTGGCTTATACGGTACAGAAGTTTCGGTTACCAAATAGTTGTTGGAGAAATTGAAACCGGTATTCACCAAGTTTAATTGGAACTTCATTCGATTGTCGGCAGCGTTGGCTGGATTGGTTCGAATGCTGGAAACTCCGCCGTAATTCGAGTTGTAAAAACCCAATTGATACTGGGAAAATACCGGACTAGCGAAGAAAAAGCTTAGAATTAATCCAAGGAATAGGTGTTTTT
>JBMSPY010000276.1:0-3410 GCA_049423005.1 Cyclobacteriaceae bacterium | reverse complement strand
CTCAAGCCGTTCCGCTACGGAAAACCAACCAGCAGCTTCCTGCTCGAAAACGATGGAGTTGGACAATTTTTGGACGTTACCGAAATAAAAGCACCGTCCTTAAAAGATATAGGATTAGTTACCGATGCCATCTGGACAGATATCGATAATGACAAGGACTCAGATCTGCTTATCGTTGGAGAATTTATGCAGCCTCGGCTTTTGGTCAATGAAGGAGGAAAACTTGTGGATCAAACCAAAAATCTGATCCCGGATAAATCAGAGGGTCTGTGGAATCGCATTAAAGCTGCAGACCTGGACGGCGATGGTGACCTGGATTTTGTCTTGGCCAACCATGGTGAAAATTCAAAACTCAGGGCTAACGCCAACCATCCGGTTGAATTAGTTGTGAATGATTTCGACTCCAATGGAACCATTGAACATTTGCTTTGTATTTACGAAGGTGAGTACTCTTATCCACTGGTTTTACGCCATGATTTGATTCAGCAACTACCCAATCTCAAAAAGAAATACCTGAAGTATGAGGATTTTGCAAATCAAAAAGTAGAGGACATTTTTACTGCCGATCAATTGAAAGAAGCCCTAACCCTAAAAGCGCATTATTTATCCACGGCCATTCTCGAAAATAAAGGAGGCGAGCGCTGGGCACTACAGCGATTACCCGATGAAGCGCAATTGAGCATCATCTATGCCATAGAAATTTCTGACCTCGACGGCGACGGTATGTTGGATATCCTGTTAGGCGGAAATCTCTACGGAACAAAACCCGAAATTGGTCGCTACGACGGTAGCTATGGAACCCTTTTAAAAGGCAAGGGAAAAATGGAATTCACTGCCCTTCGTTCATGGGAATCCGGCCTGAAGCTCGAAGGCGAAATCCGCGATATTCAACGAATCAAACTTGATGGCCAAAAAGGTGACATCTTGGTTTTTGGACGTAATAATTTACCCGTTCAAACATTTCTTATTCCTTCCTCCAAATGATTCCATTTAGCCGAATCATTCTGATCGCTTTTATGGTTACGCTGGTAGCGTGTACCTCTAATCCTGGAGATGATTCAATACTATTAGAGAGATTATCTCCGTCTAAAACCGGAATTAGGTTTACGAATGAACTGAAAGAGGATGAAAAAATGAACATTACAGAATACCTGTACTACTACAATGGCGCAGGTGTTTCAGTCGGAGATTTTAACCAGGATGGACTGGAGGATTTGTTTTTTGTATCCAATAAGGGCGATTCAAAACTCTACCTGAATAAAGGAGACTTCAAGTTTGAAGACATCACGGAAGAATCTGGAATAAAACTGTCCGGCAACTGGCACACGGGTTCTAATGTCGCCGATATCAATCAGGATGGTTTTCCTGATCTCCTTGTTTGCGGAGTAAGCGGCTATAAAAATCTAAACGGCCAAAACCAGGTTTTCATCAATAACGGAAACCTGACGTTTACCGATAAAACACAAGAGCTGGGCTTAACGTTTTTAGGATTCTCGACCCACACCACCTTCTTTGATTATGACCAGGATGGTGACCTGGATTTGTACCTGCTCAATCATTCGGTTCATACTGTCCGGTCAGTCGGCACAGTAGGATTAAGAAATGAACGGGATACCAAAGCCGGCGACGTACTTTACGAAAACAGATTGATACCAGAAGGTAAACCTTACTTCGTTGATGCAACGAGCAAGTCTAAGATTTACAACAGTGCCGTAGGCTATGGGTTAGGTATTGGCGCCGGAGACGTTAACATGGATGGTCGAACCGACTTGTACGTTTCCAATGACTTTTTTGAAAACGATTACCTGTATTTAAATCAAGGCGATGGCTCTTTTAAGGAGGTAGCAGAACAAGCTTTTTCCCACACCAGCCGGTTCAGTATGGGCAATACCATCTCCGATATCAACAATGATTTGATGCCGGATATACTCTCGCTGGATATGCTGCCGTGGCAAGAGCCTGTAATCAAATCCAGCGCTGGAGAAGACCCCTTCGATATATTCGAATACAAGAAAAGACTTGGCTTTCATTATCAGTTTGCCCGAAATACCCTTCAGCTGAATAGAGGCGTCGACCGAAACGGCATTCCTCGCTTCAGCGACATCGCCCCTCTAGCAGGTGTAGAAGCCACCGACTGGAGCTGGGCACCATTAGCCGCAGATTGGGATAACGATGGTTGGAAAGATGTATTTATCTCTAATGGTATTAACCGGCGTCCGAACGATATGGACTACATCAGTTTCATCAGTGCAGACTCAGCCAACACGAACAAAAATTATAAAACCTACCTCGAGAACATGCCGGCTGGTACCGTGCCCAACGCCATATTCCGAAATTCAGGAAGTCTGAAATTTGAAAACATGTCCGGTAAATGGTTTGAGTCCAAACCAGGTCTTTCCAATGGCGCGGTTTATTCAGACCTGGACAATGATGGAGACCTTGACCTAGCCGTAAATAATATCGGCGAACCAGCAGGAATTTTCAGGAACAATCAAAAAGAGCATAAAGGTCTGCTGATCGAATTGAAGGGCGATGCACCTAATCAAGAAGCTATCGGCGCAAAACTATTTTTGTATCAACAGGGCCAAACACAATATCAGGAAGTTCAACCCTCACGGGGATTTCAATCATCCGTAACCCGAAGAATTCATTTTGGTTTGGGTAAATCCAATCAACCCGATTCTTTAGTCATACACTGGCCAGATGGTTCGATTCAAAAGGAAATTTTCCAAGAGCCGCTCACTTCAGCACTAGTGAAGATTAAAAAATCAAGCTCAACTCTCTTAACCTCTGAAAACAAAGGATTCAAATCAGATCCAATTGTTTTTGAAGTTATCTACGAGGGCGCCAAGCATGTTGAAAATCCTTACTCTGCATTTCAAACCGAACGACTGATTCCTCATAGCCTGGATGCTCCTGGTCCAATGCTGGCCGTTGGTGATATCGACCGAAATGGAAAGAAAGATCTGTACCGATCTGGAACATCGGCGGGAGGAGGAACTTGGTTATTTCAGTTTCAGGATGGGCGATTCAAAAAAAGCGAAACCAAAAAAGCTGAAGTTTTTCAGGCCGATGAAAGTGCAGTAAAACTTTTTGACGCAGACGGCGATGGAGATGAAGATCTCTTTGTTCTGCACGGTGGCCAACAACCGCTTATACCAACAGCATATTTCCCGGAATTATGGCTGAATGACGGAAACGGAAATTTCAAGCAAGCCATCAATCACCTGCCAACCCTAGCCCTGAATGGTTCCGTAGTTGCCATAGCGGATATGGACCGCGATGGAGACCAGGATGTTTTTCTCGGCGGAAATGTGGTCCCGGCCAACTACGGACTCATCCCGTATAGCTATTTACTAGTCAACGATGGAACAGGACGAATCCTGAATCAGACCGCGCTTCGCCTTCCC
>JBMSPY010000275.1:0-3413 GCA_049423005.1 Cyclobacteriaceae bacterium | reverse complement strand
TGGCTTCGGTCTGGCATCTCCCGGCAATCATCTGTACCGCCACCTTCATATCGCTTACAGACATATTGTCCAACATAATAATATCCGGTTGTCCAGCGATGGCCTCCTGAACCTCATTCAGATTTCTGGTCTCAACCTCAATCTGTAGCAACAAACCATGAGCAGAGCAGTAATTCCGTGCAGCAGAAATAGCTGGTAGTATTCCTCCGCAAGCATCAATGTGATTGTCCTTTAGCATGATCAAATCACCCAGCGAAAATCGATGATTCATTCCACCACCAATAACAACAGCCCATTTTTCAAAAGCTCGAAAGTTAGGCGTCGTCTTTCGTGTGTCTAGTAGGAGCGTCTTGGTCCCATGCAACAATTCAACAAATCGCGAAGTACGGGTAGCAATACCACTCATGCGTTGCATGCTGTTCAATACCAGTCGCTCCGTCGTCAGTATAGAGCGTACAGGACCAGAAACTTCAAAAGCAATGTCACCTTTTTTAATCCGGTCGCCATCTTTTAAAAAAGTTTTATGCTGAAGTCTGGTATCAAATTGTGAGAAAATAATTCCAGCAAGTTCAACACCGGCAAGTATGCCCTCACTCTTCACCAATAATTTAGCTGTTCCGGTTTGATCAGCAGGTATCGTGGACATCGTGGAGTGGTCACCACTGCCAATATCTTCGGCCAGGGCAGAAGAAATAAAAGCCCTTAATTGATCGGTTGAAAGAAATTCCGGAATCATTCCTTAACAAAACTGATCTCGTGGATCAGCTTAGCGGTACCGGATTCTTTTACACGCATGAGTACAGAATAATGAGTCTTTCCCGCGGTGTATTTGCCAATGGCAAACTGTAAACCCCCTTTGGAAGAACCGGTATGCATGATCGCAAAGTCTGAGGGTGGATTGTCGCGGAAGAAATCGCGAATCACAATCTCGGCTTGCGCTTTACTATATGAAGACTGATTACCATTTATGGTAACCTCAACTTGTTGATTAAACTGACGAGCCAGTGCAGAGGCATCGCCGGCCTTCAATGCATTTTTCATCGGATTGAAAATCTCCTGAGACCAGGAAGGCGTGGAAATAAAAAACAACAAGACGAAGACGATGTACTTCATAGGCAGTGCTATATGCCAAAATTATGCCATTAATTCCGAGGTCAAAAATGAGGAGTTACAATTCCCTGCGTCGCACCGACGTATATTTGTAGTGAAATCGGCTTATAAAGAGCCCAATCTGAATAAAAAATGAAGAAAGTCCTGCTCATGATCCTCGACGGATGGGGAATTGCAAAAGACCCCAGCGTGTCAGCCATTGACAAAGCGAATACACCTTTTTACCGTCAGCTGCTCAACACCTGGCCTCACAGCCATCTTGAAGCATCCGGTTTGGCCGTTGGACTGCCGGAAGGTCAAATGGGAAACAGTGAAGTGGGTCACATGAATATTGGAGCCGGCCGAATTGTGTATCAGGATCTGGTCAAGATCAATCAGGCTGTAAAGCTTCGGGAATTGGACAGCAATCCTGTTCTGCTGGAGGCCCTTGACAAGGCTAAAAAAGCTGGCACTTCACTACATCTGATCGGTCTGGTATCGGATGGTGGTGTGCACTCGCACATCGATCATTTGAAAGGTTTGTGTACGATAGCTTCAGAAAAAGGATTGTCTAATGTTTTCATTCACGCCTTTACCGACGGACGTGACACAGATCCTAAAGGAGGAAAGATGTACCTCGAAGATCTGCAGTCGCATTTGAACAAAACCGGTGGCAAGATTGCCAGTGTAATTGGCCGGTATTATGCTATGGACCGCGACAACCGTTGGGAGCGTGTGAAGCTCGCTTACGATCTGCTCGTACACGGAACCGGGCATAAAGCATCCGACGCTATTGAAGCCGTCGCACAATCGTACACAGAAGGAGTTACCGATGAGTTCATCAAACCAGTAGTGGTAACCGATAACACCGGCACACCACTGACTACCATCAAAAATGGTGATGTAGTCATCTGTTTCAACTTCCGTACTGACCGCGGTCGTCAGATCACGCAGGCGCTTACACAGCAGGATTTCCATGAGCAAAACATGTACAAGCTCCAGCTGCATTATGTAACCATGACCAATTACGACGACACGTTTACCGGAGTGCAGGTGATCTTTGATAAAGACAATCTGAATAATACTTTAGGTGAAGTGCTCTCCCAAAATGGAAAGAAACAGATTCGGATTGCTGAAACAGAAAAATACCCACACGTTACTTTCTTCTTTTCCGGTGGACGCGAACATGAATTTGATGGAGAGTCGCGCATTCTTTGTCCATCCCCAAAAGTTGCTACGTATGATTTGAAACCAGAGATGAGCGCCGCCGACATTCGTGATGCCATCATTCCGGAATTGCAAAAACAGTCAGCAGATTTCATTTGTCTGAATTTTGCAAACCCCGATATGGTTGGCCATACCGGAGTTTTTGAAGCGGCCGTAAAAGCTGTGGAAACTGTTGATCAGTGTAATGCAGCCGTCACAGAAGCAGCCGTGAAGAATGATTATGCAGTAATCATAATTGCCGATCATGGTAATGCCGATATGATGATCAATCCGGATGGCACGCCCAATACCGCACATACCACCAATCTTGTTCCGTGCATTTTGGTGAATGGTCCTGCCGGTGTCAAAATGAAAGACGGAAAATTAGGAGACCTTGCGCCAACCATTCTGGAGTTAATGGAAATAGTAAAACCAGATGAAATGACTGGTGATTCTTTGTTGGTACGATGAATTTTTGTTTCCGGATTTTTGTATTGCTCGGATCCTTCGGTGTGTTTTCCTGCTCTCCTGAAAACACTGAACAGGTATCGGCAGGTTGGATCAATATGGATTCCCTAATTGCCGCGCAGATTCCGCATGGAGTCGCTATTGAAAAACGAGCCTCACTCGATTCTAGTAGTTCATCCGGCAGTGTAACCATTAAAGAAAACTGGAGTGAGGAGCTTGCATCCTTTGCCCGAATCGGCATTATCAATAAACCGATTTACAGAAATCTGTATCACAAAGAGATCGGACCAGATCCAAACAGCAACCTGAATCTTTTATTTTTATCCGCAACCGATAGTACTGCCCCCATTCGACAATTGAAAATTCTGTACCGGGAGAACCCAAAGGAAATCATCCGTCTGGACGCTGTTGTCAAAGAATTGGGCCTCTTCTATTCAAAGGAAGAAACGTTGTCGATGGAATTCGATCCGCACACCAAAAGGCTAGAGCGATACACCGTTGATGGCTGGCAACAAATGGCCTGGTTCAAACCTGAAACCTATCGCGTCTCCGCGCAGGTCAGGTACACCGAAGCACCGTGACTAACAAGTAAATTAATACCCGCGATCAATTCCTTTTCGGATAGCCGGAACTCCTTCTTTCATCCATAC
>JBMSPY010000274.1:0-3466 GCA_049423005.1 Cyclobacteriaceae bacterium | reverse complement strand
ACTGGCAACAGATTTTGCGTCGAAGTCGAGTTTGCAAAACATTTTCTTGAAAGAGGGCAATGCCCGCAATCCGGGTTTCGTGGAACGCATTGGAGCGCACCAAATTCCATAATCGCCTGATTGTATTCACCGGGAGAAACTTTTTGTGACCAAACCTCCTTCATAATTGCGGCCGCCTTTTCACTGAAAAGATTTTTTCCGGCAGGAGTATTGATAGCCTGCTCCAGTCCAAAAAATCTGGACAATACTCTGAAAACATTTCCGTCAACCACCGGACTGGGATCATCTGCTGCAATGGAGCTTACTGCCGCAGCAGTATAAGGTCCAATGCCCGGAAGATTTAAAAGTTCAGTAAAGGTCACAGGAAAGATCCCATTATGCTCACGAAGAACTTTTTGAGCACACCTGTGCATGTTCCTTGCACGCGAATAATACCCAAGCCCCTGCCAAATCCTTAATATTTTTTCCTCCGGTGAAACGGCAAGAGATTTAACATTTGGAAAAGTTTTTATAAACCTTTCAAAGTAAGGCAACCCCTGGTCAACCCTGGTCTGTTGTAAAATAACCTCAGAAACCCAGATGGTATATGCATCTCTGGTCCCCCTCCATGGTAACGTACGCTTGTTTATTTCATACCAGGCAAGGATTTTCTCAAAAAAAAATTTTTCGGTACCCCTCAATGTTTTTTGCAGTTTTTAAGGGTCAAAGAAAGTAAAATGCAGTAAATCAGACACTCATCACTTGCGGATGTGACCAACAGATTTAAATTTGCCGCTCTGTTTAAAACATTTAACCCTAACCGCTGTGACTAAAGCCGACATCATCAACCAAATCACCGAAAAGACCGGAATCGAAAAAAGTGATGTGACTGCAACCGTGGAAGCCTTTTTTTCCGTGGTCAAATCAAGTATGAGTAACGGACACAATGTATATGTGCGCGGTTTTGGTAGCTTCATCAACAAAAAGCGGAAAAAGAAAATTGCACGGAATATTTCCAGAAACACTGCAATTGTTATTGACGAGCATTACATTCCCTCTTTCAAGCCGGCAAAAATCTTTATCAGCAAAATCAAAAATTCTGATAAAGTAAAACAGCTCGCCGGAAAGGAAGCCTGATTCAATTATCAAACTGACACATCGTGCTTAGAACCAGAATCCTGTTGGTCGTAAGTGCATGCGTTCTTGTTTTTGCCCTTTATCTGTTGCCTAAGGCTGTAGTTGATAACAGCTCTGAAATAAGTGAGAGTACTCAGGGAACAACAGTTCCGCAGTCCCACAAATCCATTGAACCATTAGCCCAGAAAGCCATCAATCAGCTCAGGCTACTGGTTGACCGGGGGCCTATCGACCAAAATAACCTTATATTTGCCGACTCGCTGGCTTCCGCCTACATCTCTGCAAGTCGTTTTGACAGTGCTGCGATGTATCTGGATAGAGCAGCATCGTTCATTGGAACTCCGGAGAGGCAGGTTCAGGCAGGTGACGCCTGGTATCAGGCCTCAACTTTCAGTATGGAAGCTGAAACAAGATCCAGTTTTGCCTCAAAAGCGCAGGAACTGTTCAAAAAAGCACTTGAAAAGCAGCCTTCCAACCCTGACATTAAGGTTAAGCTTGCGCTGACCTTTATGACCACTTCGGCCCCAATGCAGGGGGTAACCCTGCTTCGGGAAGTTCTGGCTGAAAATCCAAAGCACGAAAAAGCCCTGTTAAATATGGGTATGCTTTCGATTCAATCAGGACAATTTGCAAAAGCTATTGAGTGGCTGACCAAACTGACTGAATCATATCCGGAAAATGTAGAAGGGCAATTGTTACTCGGGGCTTCTTATGCAGGTGCCGGTGACAAGGAAAAGGCTCGTGCGCAATATGAGCGCACAAAAAACATGACCAAAGACCCAGCTGTACAGCAGCAGCTGGATCAGTATATAAAGGATTTGAAATAATCCATTTTTTAAACCCCCGGCGGATATCTTGCTGAATATCCCCGGATATAAACATTTCTATATGCCCAGCGGTAAGAAACGCAAAAAGCACAAAATGGCTACTCATAAGCGTAAAAAGCGCCTGAGAAAGAATCGCCACAAGAAAAAATAAACCAAATTATAATGAACCATGAGCAATGAACTGATCATCAGTTCAGCTCAGGATGGTTGCCGGATTGCTTTATTAAGGGATAAAACGCTGGTGGAGTTCCACCGCGATGAACCCGGAAGCAGATTCGTCGTAGGTGATATTTATCTGGGCACTGTTAAAAAAGTAGTGCCTGGACTCAATGCCGCTTTCATTGACATCGGGTATGAGAAGGATGCATTCCTTCATTACCTCGATTTGGGACCTCAGTTCAGTTCTCTGCAGAAGTTTGCCAAGCTTGTAAAAGCTCGTAAAATTCAGGGCGGAAAACTGGAAAGGTTTCACAAGGAAAAGGACATTGACAAGCATGGCAAAATCAATCAGCTGCTAACTAAGGGCAATTTAGTGCCCGTGCAGGTGGTTAAAGAGCCAATATCAACCAAAGGACCCCGGCTGTCATCTGAGCTGTCACTGGCAGGGCGCTATCTCGTTTTAGTGCCCTTTTCAAACGTTATTAACGTTTCAAAAAAAATTACGAGCAGCGAAGAGCGTAAGCGTCTTCTGCAGCTGATCAAATCGGTGAAACCCGAAAACTTCGGAGTCATCATTCGAACAGTAGCAGAAGGCCGGGAAGTTTCTGAGCTTGAACGTGACCTGAAAAATCTTGTAAAGAGCTGGGAAGACGGAATGACCCGTTTAATTGATGCCCAGCCTCGGGAGCGCATCATTGGAGAAATCAGCAAGACTTCTTCCCTACTGCGCGACATGTTGAACGAGTCTTTCGACAACATCATCGTTGATGATAAGAAAATGTTTGATGAGGTTCGGGGCTATGTCCACAACATTGCTCCCGAACAGGAAAAAATCGTCAAACTCTATACTGGTCGGGCTAAGATCTTTGAAAACTTCGGCATCGAACGTCAGCTCAAATCTGCTTTTGGTCAGACGGTGAGCTTGAAAGGCGGAGGTTATCTGATCATCGAACACACCGAAGCATTGCATGTCATCGATGTGAACAGCGGCAACAAATCAGCTCGCGAAGAAAACCAGGAAACAACGGCCTTATCTGTAAACATGGAAGCAGCTCGGGAGATTTCCCGGCAGCTGCGACTCCGTGATATGGGCGGAATCATTGTGGTCGATTTTATCGACATGAGGAATCAGGAAAATCGCAAACTGATCCACAAAACAATGAAAGAGGTGATGGGTCAGAATGATAAAGCAAAGCATACCGTGCTTCCGCTTTCTAAATTCGGATTGATGCAAATCACACGGGAGCGTGTTCGTCCCCAGATGAACATCATTACTAAGGAAACCTGTCCCTCCTGTAACGGCACGGGAAGTATCACTGCCTCCATTCTGGTTACTGATCAGATTGAACAGCATATTGAGCATC
>JBMSPY010000273.1:0-3523 GCA_049423005.1 Cyclobacteriaceae bacterium | reverse complement strand
ATTATTTTTTGCAAGCGATCGGGTGGTGCCTGGTCGGCAGGGTGCGATTGATATGTATAAGGTTACCAGACTTGATGAAAGTTGGAATGTTTTCAGTGAGCCGGTGAATCTTGGCAAGCCGCTGAATACATCAGCAGAAGATGATTATTTCTCGATGGATAATTCGGGTAATGTATTTACGGCACGCTCTTTAAATAAAGGAGGCGGTGGTAATCTGGATATTTTTGTTTTGGTGCCGAAAAACATTTCGATTCTATTGGAGGGAGATGTTTTCGATGCGTCGAACAGACAGCCTTTAACTTTACCGATCGAGGTTATGGTAAAAGACCATCCGGTGTTGAAAGTGAAGTCGGATGGAACAGGTAAATTTTCCACTAAGGTTGCAGAGGGCACTCAGTATTCCGTGACGGTGAGTGCTGAGGGGTATGAGCCGTTTGCTCAAAATTTTCCCATGCCGCGGATGAATGGTGATTCGACATTGCACGTGGAAGTGCCTATGAAGCCCATCCGTAAGCCAATGGTTGTGATGGGAACGGTGACGGATGCAAAGACCGGCGCTGTATTGGATCCTAAAATGAAAATTCAATTGAAATCAACGACGAGCATTTTTGATCCCGTAGTTTCAGGTGGTGCTTACCGACAGGAAGTTTCTTCTACGGGCGTTTATATGTTTACGGTCGGATTGAGCGGTTATCTGAATTTAACCGACAGTATCGAATACCGTGATGAGCAGGTTACGCCGGTAGTGAAAGATTTGAAGCTAACCCCCATTGAAGTTGGTGCGGTGGTACGGCTGCGGAATATTTACTTTGATTATGACCGCACGACTTTGAAGCATGAATCGTTTGTGGAACTCGAAAAGGTGGTTGCCTTTTTGAAAGAAAACCCTTCTGTGGAGATTGAGATTCAGGGTCATACGGATAGTAATGGTTCGGATTCCTATAATTTAAATTTATCCCAAGGCCGTTCGCAATCGGTAGTTGATTATCTGATTTCCAAGGGTATTGTGCGCACGCGCTTATCGGCCAAAGGATTTGGGGAGACCAAGCCGATTGATACCAATGAAACTGATGGAGGCCGGGCGAACAATCGAAGGGTTGAATTTACCGTGACAAAAAAATAACGTTTAACTGTATGACAAAGATCAATCGTAGAGATTTTGTGTGGCGTGCCGGCCTTGTAGGTCTTACGTTGCCTGTTTTTATACAATCGTGTACACGTCCGACAGCGCCTGATACCGATGTTGAAAAGCAATTTCATCCGGACGATTTTCAATTGAATGAAATCACCGTTGATCAGTTGCAGACGATGTTTCGGGAGGGCACGATGACGGTACGGCAAGTCACGCAACTTTATCTGGACCGCATTTCCAAAATAGATCAGAGTGGTCCGTCGTTAAATAGCGTGATTGAGGTGAATCCTGATGCGTTAGCGATTGCGGATGCAATCGATGCGGAGATCAAGGCAGGTAAATACCGTGGGAAGTTGCATGGAATTCCGGTGCTCATTAAAGATAATATTGATACGGCCGATAACATGCAGAACACCGCAGGCTCTTTGGCAATGGAAGGAAATTATCCGAAACAGGATGCATTCATTGTAAAAAAGCTTCGTGAATCGGGAGCGGTTTTGCTTGGCAAGACCAATTTAAGTGAGTGGGCAAATTTCCGTTCCGACCAATCTTCCAGTGGATGGAGCAGTCGGGGAGGTCAGACAGTTAATCCGTATGTGGTGGATCGCAATCCATGTGGTTCGAGTTCGGGTTCGGGCACAGCGGTATCGGCGAATTTGTGCGCGATAGCCATTGGTACGGAGACGAACGGGTCGATTATTTGTCCTTCGTCTGTAAATGGAGTGGTGGGTATCAAACCGACGGTTGGGTTATGGAGTCGGTCGGGCATTATTCCGATTTCTAAAACGCAGGATACGGCAGGTCCGATGGCCCGAACGGTGCGGGATGCTGCTATTCTGTTATCGGCGTTGGTCGGCCGTGACGACCGGGATGCGGCTACGCATGATTTGGCCGGCAAGTATCAGGACGACTACACGGTTTTTTTGGATAAGAATGGATTGCAGGGAAAACGAATTGGAATCGAGCGGAGCTACCTGAAGCGTGTGCCGGCCGTTGACGAAGTTTTTGCAAAGGCGATGGAGGATATGAAGCGTTTGGGAGCCGAGTTGGTGGAGGTAGATTTTCTGGAGCAGATGAAGGGGATAGGTAAGGATGAGTTTACGGTCTTATTGTTTGAGTTCAAGGATGGTTTGAATGCTTATCTGGCTTCGGCAGGTGGGAAGGTGAAGACCTTGGAAGAATTGATTTCATATAATAAAGAGCATGCTTCCAGCATGATGCCTTATTTCACGCAGGATATTTTGGAGCAGAGTCAGGCTACGGATGGATTGGAGTCGAAGGTTTATAAGGATGCGTTGAAGAATATTTTAAAGACCTCGCGTGGGGCCATCGACGGAATGATGGAGAAATTCACATTGGATGCGATTTGTGGGCCTTCGTATGGTCCGTCGTGGTGCACGGATCATGTGAATGGCGATTATTCTACAGGATATGGCTTTTCCGGTCCGGCGGCAATGGCCGGGTATCCTCACATTACGGTTCCGATGGGATTTGTTTCCGGTTTGCCGTTGGGGTTGTCGTTTTTTGGTAAGGCGTATACAGAGGCAGGATTATTGATGTTGGCGTATGCGTATGAGCAGGGGACGAACGCGCGGCGGGTGCCGGGTTTTGGGGAGGGGTGTTAAATAAGGAGTTCCGGTTCTGGTTCCGGATGGATATCCGGAACAGCATATCCGGAACAGCGTATTTTGGTTCCGGATGGATATCTGGAACAGCATATCTGGAACAGCACACCCGGAACAGCATATCTGGAACAGCATAACTAGAACAGCATATCCGGTACTGCGTCTACAGAATAGCTTCAAATAGCCTCAGCATGGCCACCTATGAAACTAGGTGGCTTTTTTGTGTCTTTTAGGCACAAAGTGGTTGAAAAATGTAAAAAAGTGGTAGAAAGTGGTTGAAAGTGGTTGAATAATCCTTATGTTTGCTAAGGAGAAAATGACAACCACTACACGTCAATGACTTTCTTCACCAGTGAATATTTATGCAAACTCGACGCTAAGGGGCGCTTAGTCCTGCCGTCGCGCATTAAGGCTCAGTTGCCGCCCGAGGACGGCCAGGAGCTGGTCGTACGCCGAGGGTTCGAGACTTGTCTTATCATCTACCCGATGGTGGAGTTCAAAAAGGTCTTCTCAAAAATTTCTGCACTCAACGAGTTCCACCAGGAGAACCGCGCCCTCCAACGCAATTTCCTCTCCGGTGTGGTAACGGTTGAACTGGACGGTAACGGACGGTTACTCATCCCGAAACATCTGTTGGCCTATGCCCAGGTGGACAAGGATGTGATGCTGGTCGGCACTGGTTCTAAAGTTGAGTTATGGAATCCGACGATCTATGAGAAGAGCCTAATTCATGACCCAAGTGAGCTGTCAAAACTGGCGGAAAAGC
>JBMSPY010000272.1:0-3557 GCA_049423005.1 Cyclobacteriaceae bacterium | reverse complement strand
TTGGTACGGTGATTTTTGATCTTGGCGGGTTCCCCGTTTTTGTGTACTATATCTTTTTAACTGTTTTTTCTCTGGCCATCATAGCTTTCGTTTTCAATTATCTCAAAAAACGAAACCGACTGACATGCCTGGAGATTTCAACTGATAAACTAAAATTTCGTTCCGAGCATAAGTCTGGATCAATTCCAATTCGTGAACTCGACCTCAATCAGATCAGAGCCATTGGCACACATTTCAGTGGTCAGGAAAGTGCTAAAGGACTTTTAATTGCTGATGAAGAGACCATGCAGTTAATGGATGACGTTCAAAACCGACGTTTGTCCTTACGTGATTTGGTCGGCGCTTTTCAAAAACTTAGAAAAGCTTTTCAAATTGATGTTTCTGGACTATCCGGTGTGGATGCCATTCGTCTCTCGATCATGATTCGCACGCTGGTTCAGGCGCGAATAGGGAATTCTGAAAAAGGAGATTAAACGAAAGCCTGAATGCCAGTGATCTCCTTACCCAAAATTAGCAAGTGAATGTCGTGAGTGCCTTCGTAGGTTACAACCGATTCTAGATTAGCCATATGGCGCATAATGGGATACTCTCCGGTAATGCCCATTCCACCATGGATCTGCCTGGCCTCACGTGCGATCTCCAGTGCTACCTGCACGTTATTTCTTTTGGCTAAAGAAATTTGTGCAGTAGTCGCTTTCCCTTCATTCATTAATGTGCCTAATCGCCAATTCACCAGTTGAGCTTTAGTAATCTCTGTCAGCATCTCAGCCAATTTCTTTTGAATCAACTGAAAGGAGGCGATGGGTTTTCCAAATTGAATGCGCTCTGTGGCATATCTCTTTGCAGAATCATAACAATCCATGGCTGCTCCAATAGCGCCCCAGGCAATACCGTAACGAGCGGAATCAAGACACATCATCGGCGCACCCAATCCGCTTTTGCCCGGCAGTAAATTTCCCTTTGGAACTTTTACGTTGTCGAAAACCAGTTCGCCGGTCGCGCTGGCGCGCAACGACCACTTACCGTGCGTTTCCGGAGTAGAGAATCCTTCCATTCCACGCTCGACGATCAAACCATGAATTCTGCCCTCTTCATTTTTAGCCCAAACAACGGCTACGTCTGCTTTGGGAGAATTGGATATCCACATTTTAGCACCATTGAGCAGATAGTGGTCACCCATATCTTTGAAGTTGGTAACCATTCCGCTGGGATTGCTGCCAAAATCAGGCTCGGTCAAACCAAAACATCCCAGCCATTCTCCGGAGGCCAGCTTTGGCAAATACTTTTTCCGTTGCTCTTCTGAACCAAACTTGTAAATCGGGTACATGACAAGTGATCCTTGAACGGATGCGGTCGAGCGCATACCGGAATCGCCGCGTTCAATTTCCTGCATGATAAGACCATAAGAAATATAGTCCATGCCGCCTCCACCATACGTTTGAGGTATGGTTGGACCAAAGGCTCCGATTTCGCCGAATTTTTTGACGATCTCATAAGGGAAGTGAGCCTGTTGAGCCCAGTCTTCGATGTATGGACTGATTTCCTTTTTTACGAAGTCCCTTACAGCGCTTCGCACCAGACGGTGCTCTTCGGTGAACAGATCATCGATTGCGTAGAAATCAGGATGCTCGAACAGGTCTTGCTTCAATGATTTTTGGCCTTTTGAGTTGCTCACCATGGTGATTTTGGGTTATTGACAGGAAACGGGCAAATTTACGGAAAATGTAGGGGTCAAAACCAACCTGGCCATGGAGAGCAAAAAATCAAATCCGGGATATGAGGAGATCGTGCGCAAGCTGGAGCAGAAATACGAGATCATGGGTCAGGATCTTTCCTCCTATTTGGATGGTCTGCTCTACTCCGATTACCTGACCTATTGGGATTACATCCATCTGGATACCCTGCTAAGTCTTCAAAACCCGAAGACTAGCTTTCCTGATGAAAGGGTATTTATTGTCTACCATCAGATAACTGAACTTTATTTTAATCTGGTCATTCACGAATTGCGCCAGATCACTTCCTCTCAGGACCTCACAGCTGATTTTTTTATTACCCGGATTAAACGCGTCGTTAATTATTTTAATAACCTCGTCAATTCATTTACCATCATGGTAGATGGTTTGGAGAAAGAGCAGTTTTTAAAATTTCGAATGGCTTTGTTGCCGGCCAGTGGATTTCAATCGGCACAGTACCGCCAGATTGAACTTATGTCTACCGACCTGATCAATCTAGTGGCTATTGATGAACGCTCCGCTATGACCGGAAAGGGTCCTCAGGAGCTGATTGAAAAGTTATACTGGCGCAAAGGAGCGACCGAACTGTCTTCTGGAGTCAAGACATTAACCCTTCGGCAGTTTGAAGAAAAGTATATTCGGCAGTTTCAGGAACTTGGTGTATCCTTTGTGAGCATCAATCTGAATCAACTCTACCAAAAGAATTTTTCAGGAAATAAAGAACTCGAAGAGCAACTCCGGGCTTTTGATGCACTGGCCAATGTCCATTGGCCGTTGGCGCATCTTAAATCTGCCGGTCGTTATTTGAAGCTTGATCCCGAAGACATTAAAGCTACCGGCGGAACCAATTGGCAAAAGTATTTGCCTCCCCGTTTTCAAAAGATCATTTTCTTCCCCTCTTTATGGTCCAGTCAGGAAAAAGAGGAGTGGGGAAAAGCAGCTTTCACTCATGGTTCCTGATCAATCTAAAATCAATCGTAATTGACGGGTTCTAAAACCATTGAACTAACATTAGCGCCTGAAGAAGCTTTCGATGAGGCGATCCTTCAGGAGGTTGTGCGAAAGCGTTTGGCCATTGGTGAAGATCAGAAATTTCTTCCCCTGAAAAGGTCGATTGATGCCCGTGGCCGAAAAGTTCTTGTCCGACTTTCAGGTGAAGTTGGTTTAAAGCGTGACATTAGTTATTCGCTCGATCTTCCTTATGTTGGAAATAAGCCGGAAGTCATCATCATCGGAGCCGGTCCGGCCGGATTGTTTGCTGCTTTGCGGTTGATTGATTTTGGATTGAAGCCAATTATCCTGGAGCGTGGAAAGGATGTGCGTGCACGCCGACGGGATATTGCGGCCATCAATAAGGAGGATGTGGTGAACACGGATTCCAATTATTGTTTTGGTGAAGGTGGAGCAGGCACGTATTCAGACGGCAAACTCTACACCCGGTCTGTGAAGCGCGGAAACCTCCGCAGGGTTTTGGAAATTCTTCATGTTCATGGTGCTCGTGAGGAAATATTATTTGATGCCCATCCGCATATTGGCACCAACAAACTTCCGGGTATCATTACCGCTATGCGGGAGACCATTCTTCGGTGTGGAGGTCACATTCATTTTCAAACGCGGGTAACTGACCTGCTGATTGAATCGTCAACAGTTAAGGGAGTAGTGACTTCGAATGGAGATACACTGTATGCCCAACACCTTATTTTAGCCACCGGTCACTCAGCCAGAGATATTTTTCATCTTCTCCATCAGGGTTAAATATGCCTCGATGTCCGCCGGCCTCAATGCCTTGCGCAACAATAAAATCAGCGCCGGCTTTTTCAACTG
>JBMSPY010000271.1:0-3568 GCA_049423005.1 Cyclobacteriaceae bacterium | reverse complement strand
GTTGTTCTTTAAAACTTTAATTCTTTGATCAGTGTGTAGCGACTGGCGGCAAGATCTGGTTTTCCATCACCATCAAAATCACAAGAACACACATCATAATGTTCAGGCAAACTGGGGAATTGTCGTACGTTCCCGGATGGTGGCGTATATGGTGGCGTAGCAAATGCGCTGGCAGAAAATCCAGATCCAGAAAAATAAGGCGCAAATCGCGTTGTAGATCTCACCGAAAGTCCACTCTCTAAATTGATTATCTCCACATTGCTCACCCGTGCCGAAGGCGGAACTTGTACTTCAAGAGAAAATGCAGAAGAACTCAATACCGTTCCGGCTACTGAACCAAACACCACCTTCATTTTTGTTTTGTCACTGCTGAAACCCGCACCCGTAATCACCAACTTGTCGCCCGGATACATCACCTGACTACTGATGGTATTGATCACAGGAGCCTGTCCAAGGCCAACATTCAGTGAGGCCACTAAAAGTATACCGATGACTACGTTTTTAAAGGACATACACATCAGGGATGAACAGTTAAAACCCAGGCATCACGGAAAAGCTTGATCTTTCTATACTTCTCTTTTAAAACCTCCGCCTCATTCATGGTATCCGTGCCCGCAAAGTGCACGTACCAGGTAGACTTATTGGTGAGGTAACCATAATCGATATCTAAAAAGCCCATACTTTTCAAACCATCTGCCCACTTTTTAGCATTTGCTTCCGTCTTGAATACTCCAATGACTACATAGTCTCCCAAATTCATCTCCTCGCTATGCACACCTCTTTGCACACGTTCATAGCGTCCCTCATGAGGAGCCTCCCCTACGTGAACTTCCATAGGATTTTGTTTATGCTCCTCCAATCGATCCAAGCGTTCGCGCTCATCAACTTCTTGTAAACTATCGGTTAGGTGGTTTGTACCATGGAGTAGTGAAGCATCCTCTCCTTCTTCCTCCTCATCATCTAAGCCATCAATCTTTTCCTTTAGTCGCGGTGTTCCAGCCTGTAGATTATTTGGGCGATCCCGCTCATCTGTGGCAGGAACCTCCTGTGTCTGCTGTCGCAAACGAGAAGCTGCCTGCGACTCATCCACGACCGGCTTTTGCGGAACAGTAATTTCTTTTTTGACCACTGGCTCCACCACTGGCTGTAAAGGCTTGGCAGGAAGAGGTTTTTGCGTGGCTACTACAGGCTCATTAACTGGAGCTTCTTTTGGCTTAGCCACCACCGCTTTGGATGGAGTGTTTTTAACTACCGGCTTTGCTTTTGCAACAGGAATAGGTGTTGGTGATTTTTTCTTTTGCGCTATCTGATTGACCGGACGTCCTTTGAACTTAGGCTTCTCTGAGTTGACAAAAGAATACACGGGAATATTCCGGTGCCTGGTGCCAAACAAAAATCCAAGCTGCACCTCATGACTTGGACTAGCGAGTTCATTCAACCCTGTATTTTTGATCGTATAGGCATACCCAAGTGCAACCGTTGGAGAGAATTTATAACCAGCCATTCCGGAAATGCCAAAATCCTGTTTGTAGGAAGCACCAAACCACACCAGGTTTTGCAAATGTAAAATGGTAGCCACTTCCAATTGCGACGGCACTACAGCGTTCAGACGGTAATTCACATAAGGCTCAAATAAAAATCGACCTTTTTGAATGTAGTAACGATAGGAACCATGTAGGATTAATTGATCGAATGGTTTGAATGAACCAACCGAAAACGGAGTAGACGATAAATAATTGGCTCGAAACAGATGTGGTATGGCAAGACCAAAATGAAAGGTCTTGGTATGTATAGAGATACCGGAATTGCCGAGAAACTGAATGTCGTTTTGCAATAAACCACTAAGTATGGGATCCGTTGACTGACTTCCGAACTTTAATGCGTCAATATCCGTTCGGAAAAATCCGGCTCCAAGAGAAAAACCAAACCGCATATAAGCCTGTTTATTAAGAGGAATATTATATGCAGTGGTAAGTAAAAACGAACTGGTTCCGATAACACCCCGCTTATCCTGATTAAAGTTCAAACCAATGGCTAGCCGCTTTGGATTGGGGGCCTGAAAACTAAAATGCGAAACGGCCGGCGAACCCTCAATACCTACCCACTGCTTTCGATACGAAAGAAAAGCAGCCGCCTGACCGTCTATACCTGTGAATGATGGATTTAAAGAAGATGGATTAAAATAAAATTGAGCAAAATGAGCACTTTCCTGGCCGTGAAGGTCAGCTGAAGAAAGCATTAGCGTTCCAATCGCAAGAAAAGCTGAATAATAAGCTCTAAACACAGAATTTGTAACATCTAAAAATACAACTTCTGATTTTGTTTTAACAATTGAACTACGGAATTTGGGCTTTTATTATGAATTGGGTGGGGATATTGCATAAAGGTTGTCGTTTCATGACGGTGGTCATGATTTTTACTGTCCATTTGGCTGTTGCTCAAGCAACATCGAAAATGAAAAAGGATACGTATTGGAGCAATACCCAGAAATACGGACTGGGTTTTAAAGTTGGACCAACCATTACCATCGGATCAATAACCAATAAGGCGGATAAGGAACTTCTAAGCACCTTACCCAAGATTGGCTTTAATCTCTCTTCTGAGCTAACCATGCCACTTAAAGGAAGCTACACCTTTGCGGCTGAATTGGGCTACCAGCGCGGCGGTCGCAAAATGAAAATAACCGAATCGGGATGGGTTGTTGATTATGATTACAACTTTATTACTTCGGCGATGGCTCTTAGAAAAACAATTCCAATTGCCCTCCGCGAAGATCTTAAAGGTGAAATTTATTTTGGCGTTGGTCCAAACGTTTCCTGGTTCATTGGACCAGGAAGAGGTAAAATCCTTACACCGAATGGTGGTGTATCAAAATTTAAAATTGAGTACAACAATTACGATCCGGATGCGTGGGGTGATTTCACTAAGTATTTTGTTAACGACCCCAATCGATTGTTGTTCGGCCTAGACCTGAGCATCGGTGGTGATGCACCCCTTAACCTTAAACAAAAGTTATACGGTGAGGTTCGGTTTACCTGGGGCCATACAAATCTTGGCAGTAATCAAACCGATACACACCTCAATATCCTGAACTTTGAAGACACCATGTTCGTGAATCTTAAAACGATTTCATTTAATCTGATTTACACATATGGTTTTGAAACGCGCCGAAACAAAAAAGGCGGAAGTACCTTGAATAAAAGTCCGCAAGGCCGTCGTTAATTATTGATTTTCAAATACTTATAAATATTTTGATCCCTTTCCCATGAATCGTTCTCAGTCACGCCGAAGCTTTATCAGAAAGGCTGCAAGCCTTTCTGTACTAACCTCCACTATTGGTCATTCAGCCAAAAGTCAGATCCTTTTACCTTCAGAAAATGCGTGGGCGTCCAAGCCTGTCTCAGCAAATGACCACATTCAAATTGCCGCCATTGGTATGGGCATTATGGGTTTCAATAATGTTGAACACACCTTGAAAGTGCCAGGCGTAAAACTGGTTGCGGCCTGTGATTTATACAGTGGGCGACTGGAACGGACCCGCGAGGTGTATGGTAGGGAGATCGCTACC
>JBMSPY010000270.1:0-3575 GCA_049423005.1 Cyclobacteriaceae bacterium | reverse complement strand
ACACCACCCGTAGGCATAAAATGGAGCGCTGGAAAAATCTCGCGAATGGAAGAGAGAAATTCAGGTCCTAAAAGATTGCCGGGAAAGAGTTTAATAAAATCAGCACCATGCTCCTCAGCCATTGCAATTTCAGTTGGCGTCATACATCCGGGAATGTGAAAAATATTATGCACCCGCGCATACGTTATTACTTCCTGATGCGCATTCGGACTCACCAGAAAATCTGCACCAGCGGAGATAAAATGCTGAGCAGCCTGAAGTGTTTTGATGGTGCCTACACCAAGGATCAGATCAGGCATTTCCTGATCACGCATCTTTAACAATTGCTGATAATTTCCAAAGGCAGCAGGACCACGGTTGGTGTACTCCAAAATCCGAACACCCGACTGGTACAATGCGCGCAGCACATGTTTACTCACCTCGACATCTGAGTGATGATACAGCGGTAAAAGACGTTGGCGTAACAATGCATTTCGAACTGTTGTTTTATCTTTCATAAACGCACCCGTTATCGTTTAACTTTTCCACCATTGTCACCATGCATAACCGCTAAAACCTCCTCAACAGATACACGATTGAAATCCCCGGGGACAGTGTGCTTCAGAAAGGAGGCTGCCAGGGCAAATCGGATGATCTGTTCAGCATCAGCCTTGTAATTCAATAAACCGTAAATAAGCCCGGCCATAAACGCATCACCTGATCCTACGCGGTCAACAATCTGCGTGATCTCATAAACCGGACCCTGAAAAAATTTTCCCTGATGCCAAAGTGAACCTGTCCAAAAATTATGACCTGCATGAATGGTCTTGCGATGGGTTGAGGCTACTGTCCTGAGGTTAGGAAAATGCTGTACAACCTCTTTTAAAAAAACTTCTGCATCCGAAGGCGAAAGCTTTAATCCCAGCATTTTTTCTACCGACTCCGGATCACATAACAGTACATCACTACTCCTGACCATTTCAGGAATAACATCTGAAGCTTGTTTGCCATATTTCCATAATGCACTTCGATAATTCAGATCACAGGAAACAATTAGACCAGCTTTTTTGGCGTTATGGATAGCCTCCAAACAAGAAAGTGCAGCAGCCTCTGAAACAGCAGGTGTTATACCTGTCCAATGAAACCATCCAGCATTTGAAAAAATTGTTTGCCAGTCGATCATACCCGGCTGAAGAGTCGCTAAAGAAGAGTCTGCACGGTCATAAATGACTTTACTGCTGCGCGGGCCCGCACCCATTTCCAGAAAATAAACACCGAGACGATCACCGCCATAAAGGACAGAATTCACATCAACACCGGTTGCACGCACTGCCGCGATAGCGGATTTGCCCAAATCATTTTCAGGAACTCGGGTTATAAAGGAAACCGGAATTCCAAAGGCTGCAAGAGATACTGCAGCATTGGCTTCAGCACCACCATAGGTCACATCCAGCGTTACTGTCTGATTGATTCGCTGATGTCCGGGCGGACACAACCGAAGCATGATCTCGCCAAAGGTCACGATCTTTTTCATCGAAAAGAAAGGTTCGTTAGAGACACAAGTTACATGAAATGAACACGTTCCGGAAGCACAGATAAACGAACAGTGTCACCGGCTCGAAATGCCGGTTTCGAAGACAAAGCTGTAATAAGACCACGGTCGGTTTCCACCTGCACTTCATAGTGCGGACCATTGAAACTGATCCGTGTAACCGTACCACTAAGGTCGTAATCATCCGAATCGGTGAAAATCAAATCATCAGGCCGTAAGAAAATTTGCCGATCAGGCGCTTCCAGATCCATGGGAAATAAATTGTACTTCCCGAACAACGAAGCCACATAGGCATTCACCGGTCGACGGTAAACCAATTCTGGCCGCGCTTGTTGCACCAGCTTACCATCCTGAAGAATGTAAATAACATCTGCCCATGGAAGTGTATCGTTCGAATCGTGGGAAACTAGAATAGAAGTAATTCCCAACTGATCACCAATGCGCTCCAGCACCGTCTTCATCTGAATGCGGTGCATGGCATCGAGATTAGAGAACGGCTCATCGAGCAGCAATAGATCAGGTGCCGTCACCAGCAGCCGCGCCAAAGCAATACGCTGCCGCTCTCCACCGGAAAGCTGATCCGTCTTTCGCTCCATTAAATGATCAATTTCACAAATCCGGATGATGCGGTTCAAAGCCATTTCCGACATGCGGTTGGCATAGGCTAAAGCCTGCTCCACACGAAGAAATTTAGGAAGCTCAAAAAACTGAGACAGATAGGCAATCCGATCATGTCCGGGAACAAGTCGATGCGCTGGTCCAATAACAGGCTCATTCCGAAGACGGATGGAACCTCCGGCTGGTTGAAGCAGAGCGCCGATCAATTTAAGAACAGTAGTTTTTCCAGAGCCAGTCTCACCAGCAAATGCCACCCGTGCACCCTCCTCCTGTGTAAAGGAAAGATCTTCCAGATTAAAACCAGGCAGAGAATAGGTAAGATGTGAAACTTCGAGAAAAGCCATAAAAAGCCAAATAGCATCCAAAGTTAGAATAAGAAGAGGAATATCCGTTTGGAGATTGAATGGATTGCCGTAGTTTGAAGAAGAATATGATGAACCGAAGGTCATTTTTGATGACATCCGGAAGTGCCTTAGCCGGTATTTCCCTGGCCAACAGTCTTCCATCCCACCTACGCTCCAGCTCCTACAACGTTGCCCTCATTGGCACCGGTTGGTATGGAAAAAGTGATTTATTCAGATTGATGCAGGTTGGGAATATCCACGTTTCAGGTTTGTGCGATGTGGATCAAAATCAGTTGGAGGAAGCTAAAATGCTTGTTGCACAGCGGAAACCCGGATCCAAGCCACTTCTCTTTACCGATCACAGAAAAATGCTCGACTCGGTAAAACCGGATTTGGTTATAATCGGAACACCCGACCATTGGCACGCACTCACCTGCATCGATGCCATACAATCAGGTGCACATGTATACGTACAAAAGCCCATCAGCATCGACGTTATGGAAGGTGAAGCCATGGTAGCTGCCGCAAAAAAATACAAGCGTGTAGTACAGGTTGGATTGCAACGACGATCTACGCCCCATTTACTCGAAGCCAGGGACCGTATTCTTCGAACAGGTTTACTTGGAAAAATTCATCATGTTGAAATGTGTTGCTATTACCACATGCGCGCACACAATTCTGGGAAAACTAATTCGATACCTGGTCACCTGGACTATGAGCGCTGGGTGGGCCCGGCACCCATGCGCACTTACGAAGGACTACCACACCGTGGATGGTGGCGATCGTACATGGAATACAGCAATGGTATCATGGGTGACATGTGCGTACACATGTTCGATACCGTACGTTGGTTACTGGATTTGGGTTGGCCGGATAAGATCAGCTCTACCGGTGGAATATTTAATGATAAAACTTCAAGCGCAAATACAGCCGATACACAGACAGCCATCTTTGAATATCCGGAGCTCAAATGCGTTTGGCAACATCGCTCCTGGGGCACTCCAGTAAACCCAGAATATCCGTGGGCCTTTACATTGTATGGAGAAAAGGGAACATTATGGTCTAGTACTACGCGCTATGAT
>JBMSPY010000269.1:0-3598 GCA_049423005.1 Cyclobacteriaceae bacterium | reverse complement strand
CAAAAGGCTACATTTATTTTGCTGTAGGATTTTCTCTACTTATTGAATTTACCAATATCAGGGTTCGGAAAAAACGCAAGCGCAAGGTTGTCAAACTAAATAAGAATTACACTGACGCAGAGTTAAAACAGGCTGTTGAGCCTTAAAGCCTTATGAGTTCAAATTCGGATGAAAATCTTCGTTACCCAATTGGCAAATTTCAAGCAAAAGAATCCTATTCAGATCAAGAGCTACAATCGGATCTCAGTAAATTATCGACCCTAGCCAGCCAACTGTTAGCTGCCGTCAGAGGCCTAAGTTCTGATCAACTCGACACCCCCTACCGTGATGGTGGTTGGTCTCTGCGTCAGGTAATCCATCACCTGGCGGACAGCCATATGAATGCCTACATTCGTACCAAATGGGCCCTGACAGAAGAGAAACCACTCATTAAGGCCTACAACGAAAAAGATTGGGCGCTGACTTCCGAAAACTCGTTAAGTCCAGAAGTTTCTATTGCCTTGATTCAATCCCTTCATATCAAATGGGTGGAGCTCTTAAAGACATTGACTCCGGAACAACTAAAGAGGTCATTTGTACATCCAGCCACCAATAGGGAATTTACCCTTGAACGAATGATCCAAATGTATTCATGGCATGGTGAGCATCATTTGGCACATCTGACCATGCTTAAAAACAAAATGGGTTGGTAAATTTTTTTTCATACAATTGCTTTAATAGGTTTTGATCAACCGCTACACGCTTACCGTCGAACGTCAGGATATCGTTAATCGGTTTACTGCTGATCTGGGAGAACATTACAGACCCAGATTCAACGCGGCTCCTGCTCAATTACTACCGGTACTTACTTCGAATGCTCCACAGGGCTTTTCTTGGTTTTATTGGGGATTATCTCCAGAGCGCAGCCGAAATAAATCGGTCAGTGAACGTATTGTGAATAGAAAAGTTGAGGATATTTTACATAAGCCAGCACACCGAAAGAGTTTAATTAAACACCGTTGCCTGATCCCAGCAGACGGTTTTTATTTCTGGAAAGCGTTGGGAAGAAGGACACTGGTTCCTTATAGAGTTGTCCTTTCCAATAAATCGTTATTTGGAATTGCGGGGGTTTGGGAGGAATTCGAAACGGAAGGCGGCGAAACTCAACATACGTTCTCCATGATCACCATATCTGCGCCCTCCAGTATGGCGGGTTCAGTTGAACGAATACCTTTTATTTTATCGGAAGAACAGGAACATAACTGGCTTCATTGTGAGACAGATAATGAGCTAGAACAAATCCTACGATCCATCCAGGAACATTCTCTTGATCAGTATAGTGTAAGTCCGGCTATTGAACAGGACTCTAAGGACTTGCCTTCAATGGTTCTTCCAACACCTCCTGCAGATCAGTTTGGCAATTTGACCCTATTTGGTTGATCTGATCACCTGCCATTATTAACCGAAACAGAATCCTTGGTTGTCCTATTTTTCAGACCTGGGAACTTAAGTGAACTTCTTTTTTTTGGCTCAGTATTTTGGATGGGTTGAATCTTTACTGGTCTTATTGTTTCCCGTGGATCAGCTTCAAGCTCATCCTTTCCTGAAGCCTTACGATCCATATGATATTTGATATCCGGCAAAACCAAAATCTTTCGGAAAAACCACATGTAATACTCCTGATCATTGTTATACTTTTCCTTTGTCTTCGTAATTCTGAATTCAGGGCTTTTTTGAGTTAGTCCGCTTTCATCCAGACCCGAAACAGTTTGCACACTATCGATGGCCAGCTCCATAATCGAGTCAGAAGCAGCATACTTCAATACCAATGCCTTTAAACTATCTGGTTCTCCCGGATAAACCGGTTTCATTTCGACCGTTTGAAGTCTTTGGTATTTTTTGCGGTATGATTCAGGCACGGCCACCAGGTATTTGTTTTTACTTGCTGCCAGAAATACACGGGGGGTGGAGTCCTCTTCGAAATAGCTGAATTTTTTGCGCATGGTTTCCTTATCGTAGATGAAGGAACTCTGGTAGGCTGAGCAAATCTTCTGCTGACTGCAGGAGGCCAGAAGCAGCCCTATGAAACTCAGAATAAGTAACCCTAAACGCATATCAGCGGAAGCAATCCGTCAAAGGTAAGGATTTGAATAGAGTGTTTTAAAAGGCGTTTAATTGATAATTATAATTATCTGTAAATCAGATAATTATATGTATTTAAATAAACTACTAATTAAAGCAATTTCCGGGCAACCAGATAAATCACGGCCAGCAAAAACATGGTAATGGAAATCTTGTTTACACCATGCATCATCCGGATGTTGATATTGGTTGGACGGTTAGGGTCGTGCTTTCGAAAGAAGTACCCTCCCACTTCCCCAAGAGAGAAAAACTCTCTTAGAAAGGATCTTTGTTTTTTCTCTTCATTCATATGCTTTGGGGTTCCATCTCAGGTAAATCAATCCATTGACCATCCTCGCGGATAAGTCCTATCAATTCATCAACTGCATTGGCAGTAGGGACATTTCTCTTTACCACTTCCTTTCCGCGGTAAAGATTGATTCTACCCGGGCCTGAGCCTACATAACCATAATCCGCATCAGCCATTTCACCAGGTCCGTTCACAATGCATCCCATAATTCCAATTTTAACACCTTTAAGATGATACGTCCTGGCTCGAATCCGAGCCGTAGTTTCCTGAAGGTCGAATAGGGTCCTTCCGCAAGAAGGGCAAGAAATGTATTCCGTTTTGGAAATTCGTGTTCTGGTGGCCTGTAGAATATTGAACGCCGTTGTGTTCACCATCCGGTCTCCGCCGCAATTCTTTGCTCTGAAAAATAGCCCGTCGCCCAATCCATCGATCAGCAAGGCACCAGCATCTGTAGCGGCATATAATTGAAACGTTTCTTCATCCAGATCCTGATAGTCCCGTTCAATTATTACCGGAATATCCAGTCCCTCATTAATCAACCATTGAAAACCATCGCGTTGTTGAGCCATTCCATGAGGATGATGGGTACCCAAAACAAGCACCACATGATCTCGGTGTGTTTTCAGGACATCCCGAAGTCCATGAGTCAAACCTTCGGGATACACACGAACAAAGTTGAGTGCAGGATGCCATTGACTGATTTGCAATGCTTCCTCGTCCTGGATTAATGGATAGTGCCTTGGTTTTGAGGCACGATTCTCCCAAGAGGAATAATCGGATATAATTCCCAGTGTTCCAGGTATTTCAAAATCAATTTCCTTGTGACCGACATAAATTAAATCGCAGGCATGGTCGGAGATATTCCATTTATCCAACGGTACCGAATACGAGTAACCGAAAGCAAATAAAGAAGAAGGATTGATTTGCTCACGCTCCGAAAGATCGGCGATAACCCGTGGTACTTGATGTCCTCCAATGTTAAGAACCTCTTTAGATGAGCGACGTGTGTAGGAAAACGGGTCAATGAGGAAGTTACATTTTTTGGCAACAGATGGAGAATTCTGCCGAGAATCATAACGACGGGCAAGGGCACTGGCCACCGGAATTTCTGCCTCAGGCTCCTCCGTAAGGGAAACTCTTATCGTATCTCCCAATCCATCTTCCAGAAGGGCTCCTATTCCCACGGAG
>JBMSPY010000268.1:0-3599 GCA_049423005.1 Cyclobacteriaceae bacterium | reverse complement strand
GCCATATCAAGCATGCCTACTTGTTTTACGCCAATAGTCATTCGGTATTCGAGTCCCCTACCCCCGGCTAACTGATTTGCGACAGCGATTGGAATGTAAACGGCATTATCAAAACTATCGCCGCTTATGCTACCTCTTTCCTTTAACACACCAACTACTTTAAACCGTGCACCTTTGAAGTTGATATAGGAACCAATAGGTTCCTCATCGTCATCATAAATTGAGGAAGCAATCTTACTTCCAATAACAGCCACTCGCGATCCAAAATCCAATTCAATCAGCGAAAAGCTTCGCCCTTTCTCAACATCCAAACCGCGAATAGCAAAAAACTCTTCATTGATACCTCGAATCCGAACGTTCGGATTGGTTTTGAGGGACCCATGACTCACCTCAGCACCGAAGCTAAGCAGGGTAAAGATCGCAACTGAAGCGTCGTAGTTGTAGCGGTCTTTGAACTCCATGACCTCATTGAATTTCAATGGAGGATAAACACGTTCTTTAACACCACCCTGAAATCCTCCTTTACTATCATAGGAGGTGATGTCAAATGTGTTGACACCAAGTGAGGATAAACTACTGGTTACAGAACTTTCAATGGCATCGATAGCCGTCAGGATGCCCACCAAAGACATGATGCCAATGGCAACGATGCAGGCCGTAAGAACAGAGCGAAGCTTGTTGGCCTGTACAGACCGTAATCCTTCGCGAATATTTTCAGAAAGATTCATGTGTTAGGGGAAGTCCTGTAAAGAAACGGTGCAAAATAAACTGGAAAAACGGTCAAGTTCATGGTAAATTCACGCGAAAGTAGTTTAAACGATGCTGAGGCTCTTTTTGTTATGCTTTTTACTGACGGCTCGATTGGCGGCTGGGAATCATTTGTTCATCCCAATGGACGAAAAACAGGCCAATCACCTCAAAGCGTACGGAATGGCCTATTGGATCCTCAAACGTGACCACCAGGTAGATTGGTTACTAAATTACAGGGGCGGTAGTTTCATGTGTGATTTTCACCCACAGATCCAGAACGAACTGGTAGCTCGAGGTGTTTCCTATCAGGTGATCAGTAGTGCTCAGGCCAATAGCATGCTCACCGAAATTTCCAGTCCTGCAGTCAATTACGACATTATGAAACTGGAGAAAGCACCACGAATTGCGGTCTATTCTCCTAAATCTAAACAGCCTTGGGATGATGCCGTGACTTTGGTGCTGAGCTACGCCGAAATTCCGTATGATGTAATTTTTGATGATGAGGTCATGCGTAACGATCTACCCAAATACGACTGGCTACACCTGCATCACGAAGATTTTACCGGGCAATACGGAAAATTCTATCGCAGCTACTCGAATTTTCCTTGGTATATCGAACAGCAAAAAGAAGCGGAAGACATGGCCCGCAAACATGGATTCTCTAAGGTTTCACAACTGAAATTATCCATTGTAAAACGGATCAAAGAAGTTGTTGCCGCAGGAGGATTTTTATTTGCCATGTGTTCGGCCACAGATAGTTTTGACATAGCTCTCGCTGCTGAAGGCGTTGATATCTGCGCACCGATGTACGATGGTGATCCAGCTGATCCTTCAGCTCAGGAAAAATTAGATTACACCAAAACCCTGGCCTTTACCGATTTCGAACTGGTCAGGGATCCCTATGAATATGAGTTCTCCAATATTGACAACTCACAAATGGAACGTGGTTTGCGACAGGACAATGATTACTTTCAACTTTTTCAGTTTTCAGCAAAATGGGATCCGATCCCTACCATGCTCACGCAGAACCACACGCAGATTATTCAATCCTTTTTTGGACAAACAACGGGGTTCAAAAAAAATCTGATTAAACCAGAGGTATTGGTGATGGGCGAGATAAAAGATATCCGTGAAGCCCGTTATCTGCATGGCGTAATGGGTAAAGGTTTCTGGACTTTTTACAGCGGCCATGACCCCGAAGATTATCAGCATACGGTTTATGAAGAACCCACGGATCTCAACCTTCACCCCAATTCGCCAGGCTATCGTCTGATTTTGAACAACATCTTATTTCCTGCAGCAAAAAAGAAAAAACAAAAAACCTGATGGGGTTTTCTTTTAATGCATCCGATCGGGACGTACTTCCAAATTTTTTATAATCTCTGCTTCCGCCTCAAGCCACTCCTTCCAGCGTTTTTGAACATAGTCGGGATCGACAAACTGCTTGGCCAACGAGATGAAGTTTTTATAATGACCAGCTTCAGACACCATCAGTTTGTAATAAAAATTCCTGAGATCCTCATCTGCAATTTCTTTCCACAGTAGCCGAAAACGTTCACAACTCCGTGCCTCAATAAGGGCATTTAATAAAAGTTTCTCTACCAGTTGTTGATCGCGACTGCCACCCTTCTTTTGAATGGCTGTTAGACGTTCAACATATTCATCTCGTCGTGGTTTGCCTAAGGTCCATCCACGCTCAGATAATTTTCGCAAAACCTGTTGAAAATGATCCCATTCTTCCGAGACTACCGGAGACAGGGTTTCTACCAGTTGAGGTCGGTCGTGAAAAAGGATGATCAAACTTATAACGGAGGATGCTGCCTTTTGCTCGCAATAGGCATGATCGATGAGAATCTCCCGAATATTCATTTCAGCAATACCAACCCAGCGCGGATCGGTAGGAAGCTCGAGCCCCAACACATGCTTGTCGATAACCATATCAATCAAAAAGAATCAATTCAAATCCAAAATCCATGATGGTGCGTAACCCAGGATAGCCAGGAATGAGTAGATAGCCAGGTCTACCTCCAGCCTGTAACAAATTATGGACCTTATAAAAAAATCGGCCGCGCTTAATCTTTCCATTGATGAAGAAGTCAGCGCCTAGCCAGGGATCTACCCGCTCATTACGTTGCACAAAATAATGTTGGGTAACCGGATCATAACCCGGGGCATACCAATCGGATCTATAAGATAGATCGAAACCTATTTGTGCCTCTAAATTACCCTTGAATAAAAACCCCTTGTACGCCAATTGTCCATTGATCAACCAATCCGGCATTTGAAGCAAGTTGTCTTGATTGGTTGTAACGAGCGTGCGCGTAGCGTGTACACTTAGATTCATTTTTCTAAAGAAGGTCAATGAGAGCTTCGCCTGAGGGGTAAGATAGGATTGCGATCCATCCGATTGATAAGGCACCACGGTTTGGCCATCTGGCTGAGGCTCTTTACGCATCCAAACCTGATCTGAGAATAAGGTGTACCCTAGGCCCGGTGCAAAGGAAAAATTACGTAAGGGCAGTTTGAGGAAGGCCTGCGCCTGAAGCCCCGTAATGTTCTTGAAATCATTAGCCCAAAAATCATGTACTCCGCGATACAAACGATGGAAGGAAGACGGGGCAGCAATGGATTGTGTAAAAGATCCTTCCAGGTACCGACCATCAAGGCGTGCATCTAAACTATAATTTCCAAATTGATTTAATTCAAACTTTCCGGAAGCTCGGGTGAACGAATCAATATCCAAAACCAAACGACCACCAATAAAATGTTCTGTTCCGCTTACCTTAATTCCATAATCCGAGGGATTGGCATAACGGTAGGTAGTTGTGTAGTTCCTGAATTTATAAAAG
>JBMSPY010000267.1:0-3614 GCA_049423005.1 Cyclobacteriaceae bacterium | reverse complement strand
CTCAGGAAATTGATTTCAACGATATCCGCACTACACTACAAGCTCTGTATGCCATTTACGATAACTGCAATTCGTTGCATACCAATGCCTATGACGAAGCCATAACCACGCCAACCGAAGAAAGTGTGCGAAGGGCTATTGCCATTCAGCTGATTATTAACCGAGAGCTTGGACTTACTAAAAATGAAAATCCATTGCAGGGATCATTCATCATCGAAGAACTGACTGATCTAGTAGAGGAAGCTGTTTTGATGGAATTCGACCGAATAACAGAACGCGGCGGTGTACTTGGAGCCATGGAGACTATGTATCAGCGTGGACGGATTCAGGAGGAAAGCCTTTACTATGAAACCTTGAAGCATACCGGCGAACTCCCCATCATCGGAGTAAATACCTTCCTGAACTCAAAAGGATCTCCAACCATATTGCCAAGGGAAGTAATCCGGGCAACCCTTGAGGAAAAGGAAGCTCAAATAACAACCTTGAAAAACCTACACCTCATGAATAAAGACCAAGCCAAGCAGTCTTTACATGAAATCCGCGAAAGAGCCCTTCAGGGAAGCAATATTTTTGAAGCCATCATGAAGGCCTCAAAATCCTGCTCTTTGGGTCAAATTGCTGGAGAGCTGTTTGGCGTCGGGGGCCAATACAGAAGAAATATGTAATTACCGAACCCTGGGAAACCTTTCCGAAAGGTTAAAAATCAGGATTTTCAATAAAATAGGCACTTCATCCGCCCTATTCTCCTGTTCAGGAATTTTTTCCCTCTCGGGCTATTTGACTCGGGTGGACAGGTATATTTTTGGGCCATAAAATTTAAAGTCAACATGGACACAGCAACCAAATCCGGCAAGAAGTCAAAGCAGGGAACAGAGGAGATGATCACCAGCGCCTACATGGATTACCTGCTGATCAATGGTAAAAAACCCTCTACCGTTTATAAATTTTGCAAAGATCTAGGCCTGCCTGAAAGCGAGTTTTATAAAATCAGCAATTCTTTCGAAGCCCTCGAGACGAAAATATGGTCAGGTTTTATGGAGCGTGCCGTCGCTTCAACACAAGCAGACAAACAATTTGAAGGCTTTTCAGCCAGGGAGAAAATGCTCTCCTTATATTTTGTATTACTTGAAATTCTGAAACAAAACAGAAGCTTTGCCATGTTGACCTCCGGTATCCGGTTGCGTCAGGAAATGGTTCCAATGTGTTTGAAAGATTTCCGGAAAACCTTTGAAGAGTTTGTAGCCAAAGTAATGGGTGAAGGAAAATCGAATGGGGAGGTGGCTGAACGTCCCTACCTCGATCAGCGCTACCCGCAACTTTTTTGGCTCCACATGATCGTTTTACTTGGATTCTGGAAAGATGACTCGAGCAGCGATTTTGAACAAACAGATGCCTTTGTAGAAAAGTCTGTGAATCTTGCTTTTGATCTTATTGGAAAAGGAACATTGGATAATGCCATTGACTTTGCCAAGTTTCTTTTTCAGAGCAAGTTTAAATAAGAATCAGGTCAATGAAAGAATTTGACCGGATTCCCGTTACCAAAGTTCAACGGGCAACCAAGTTCATTAAAACCGGCGCCAAGATTGGCCGGAATTACCTTAAACACTACGGTAAAAAAATTCTGGATCCGAATTTAACCAAGGAGGAATTACACCAGGATAATGCATCAGATATATACTCTTCACTCAGTGAGTTAAAAGGCAGTGCACTAAAGGTTGCCCAAATGCTGAGCATGGACCGAAGCATATTGCCAAAGGCCTACCAGCAAAAATTTGCAATGGCACAATATAGTGCACCACCACTCTCCTACCCTTTGGTCTCCAAAATTTTTCAGCAACAATTTAAAAAGAGACCAGACCAATTATTTGAAACATTCACAACCAAGGCTGTGAATGCAGCGTCCATTGGCCAAGAGCATCAGGCGGAACGTAATGGAAAAAAATTTGCTGTTAAGGTCCAGTACCCCGGTATTAGTGAAACCGTGCAATCGGACCTGGCAATGGTCAAGCCGATTGCGTTAAGTATGTTTAGCATCAATCCGGTTGACTACGCAGAGTTCATACAAGAGGTAGAGCAACGGTTATTGGAAGAGACGGATTATGAGCTGGAGCTGGCACGTTCTATGGAACTAACCAAAGCCTGCAGAGATATTCCTGGCTTGCGCTTTCCATCTTATTATCCCGAATTTTCAGGAAAGAAAATTTTAACAATGGACTGGATTGAGGGAAAACCACTCGGTGAATATTTTGGCGGAAAATTATCAGCTGAAAAGTCACAGGAAATCGGTCAAGCCATGTGGGACTTCTACCATTTTCAGATTCACCAACTTCGACAGGTACACGCCGATCCCCATCCCGGAAATTTCCTGGTCACCTCCGATGGTCAACTGGGCGTGATTGATTTTGGATGCGTAAAGGTAATCCCCAATTCCTTTTACGACAGCTATTTTGAACTACTGAACCGCTCCATTTTAAGCCATCCCAAAAAACTTCAACAGGTATTTGAAGACCTGCGATTCATTTATCCGGACGACACTGCAGCAGAGAAAAAGTTTTTTACCAGTCTGTTTACAGAGTTGGTTGAATTACTCAGCCGTCCATTTGCAGAAAAGACGTTTGACTTTTCAGATGAGCGGTACTTTAAAACGCTCTATGACTACGGAGAACGACTGACTAGCATGAAGGAGCTTCGCGATTCCAAAAAAGCCAGAGGGGTGAAAGACGCCCTTTATATCAACAGAACCTATTTCGGGCTGTATTCCATCATGCACGAACTTAAGGTCAAGGTGATGATTTCCTAAGAAACAAGTCGGACATTGAGTAACTTGAGGAGGTTTTTCTGACCCCTCATGCCTCGACTGAAACCTGCTGGCTATGCCCTTGTTCTGCTGATTTTTTCCGGCCTGATCTATCTTCTTTTGAAAACAAATGGCATCGGGGCACGTCAACTGGAGATGTATTGGTACGACCTTACCCACAGCAATCCTTATATCGATAACCGGAAACAAATACTGGATATCTTCTCCGAATTCAAAAAGATTAAACTGGAAGACATTCCACGAGGTTTCAGGGTGCCCTCAGGAATGAACCGTAAGGATTACAAAAAAGCGATGCGGGGTCACACCTACTATGTACTTAAAAAAGGTGATCTCTATAAAAAGGTGGCAGGCAACAATCGCCTGATGAGTCTTGTTTCTGGAGATAACGGATTTCGACAAGAAAGTCTATTTTCAGAAAAGGAATTTTATCTGGATCTGGATATTCGCATACTCTACCGTCTGCTGGAAATTCAAAACATACTGGAAGAAAAAGGGTTGAACCGAGATGGAATCTCCATCATATCCGGTCACCGAACACCTCAGCACAATTCACTTGTCGGAGGCAAAAGAGAAAGTCGACATTTAAATGGAGATGCCATCGATCTGAAGGTAGGCGATATCAATAACGATGGGAGTATAGACCGAAAAGATAAAAAAATTCTGATTCCAATTTTAGAGAAAGTCATTGGAAACAGAGGAGGTGTTGGTATCTATACCATGTCTGTTCATATTGACTTGAGAGGGCGGAAAAGTCGCTGGTAATCTTACCACATGTCCATCGGATTCTCGACCACTC
>JBMSPY010000266.1:0-3623 GCA_049423005.1 Cyclobacteriaceae bacterium | reverse complement strand
CCGGATCCATTTTCATCCGGTAACCACTACAATCAGCACATCCTAACCAGGAAGCATCCACTCAATAGCCATCGAAAAAAAATCCTGCGCAGCATCGATTTGTTGGTGATCGATGAGGTAAGTATGCTACGAGCCGATTTGCTGGACGCAATTGATTACCGACTTCGAGCTGCACGCCAATCCTACCACCAACCATTCGGAGGCGTGCAAGTCCTGTTTATCGGAGACCTCTATCAATTGCCCCCGGTGGTTAAGCGGGAAGATGAAGCACTGCTTAAATCCTGGTATCCCACCCCGTGGTTTTTTGAAGCGCAATGCTTACAACGGACCGGGATGCTATACATTGAACTTGACAAAATATTCAGACAGCAAGACAAAGATTTTATCCGAATATTAAATAATCTACGACATAACCGTGCAACTGCCGAAGACTACGACCACCTCAATCTCCATTATCGTCCGGAGTTAGAAATTAATGAGGTCAAAGAAACAATTACGCTAACCACACACAACCAGCAAGCAGATAGTATAAATCAATTAGCGTTGGAAGACCTTCCCGGAAAACTGCATCGTTTCCCGGCTCGGGTAAACGGAGACTTTCCGGAAGGAATGTTTCCGGTGCCACAAATCCTTCAGCTAAAAATTGGCTGTCAGGTAATGTTCGTAAAAAATGATCCGGATAAAAAAGCGTACTTCAATGGTCGCTTGGCTACGGTCACGGATATCTCAGATGATGGTGTTGAGGTACGCATGCACGACGACGGAAGTAGTCTTACCGTTACCTCACAAACCTGGGAAAACAAAAAATACGAGGTCGATTCTGAAACACAGGAAGTATCAGAAAAGATCAGTGGTTCGTTTGAGCAGCTGCCCATCAAATTAGCCTGGGCCATCACCATTCATAAAAGTCAAGGTTTGACCTTCGATAAAGCAATCATCGATCCAGGCAGGGCCTTTGCAGACGGTCAGGTATATGTTGCCCTATCCAGACTTCGTTCGTTGGATGGACTTCTATTAAAAACACGGATTCATCAAGGAGTAGTCAGTACCGATAAACGGATTGTTCATTTTTCAGAAAGCAGGCATAATCCAGAAAAACTTGAACAGGATTTAGTTAAAAAGCAAACCGAATTTGCCGGCCAGCAAATGGTTTCAGCTTATGATCTTGAACCTCTTTTAAAGGCTTGTGAGCCTAAATCGCTTCAGCAAGAAAATGAAGTGCCGTTACTCATTCCGGATTTTTTCAAAAAAATATCCACAGAAGTAGCCTCGCAACTTAAAACCAGCGATCGATTCAGAGAACAACTCATCCAGCTGCTGCATACCGGTGAAAAAACTCAATTGATGGAGCGATTAGAAAAGGGGCAATCGTATTTTTCAGAACTTTTGTGGTCTTGGTTGGAACAAGTCTTTACAATGGGTCTTACCTTGGGTAGTAGCAAAGGATCTAAAACATTGCTTCGTTTTGCCGATGAAATCGATCACCACATTATGGTTAAAATTTCGGAAATGGAGCGTTTACCCCGAATTCTCCTAAGCGTTCTTGATAAAATGGAGCTTGATAAAGTAGGATTTGAAAAACTTGAAGAAGCCAGAATTCAAAAAAGACTTCAGTTGATTGAAAAGATCAAATCATCTACTCAACCTGTTGAAAAAAAGTCTAAAAAGAAAAGCCTAAAGTCAGGATCTGGAAAAGCAGGAAGCTACGAACGTTCCATACGCTTATTTAAAGAAGGCCGCTCCATTCAGGAAATCGCTGAAGAACGTCAGCTAGTCGAAGGAACCATTGAAAGTCATTTGTATCGCGGAGTTTCAGAATGAAAATTAATTCTTAATGATTGGATAAGTGAAGAGCTACAGCACCTGAACCAAGAGAAAGTCGGAAAAGTTGATCCATCTGTTTCACTAACGGAGCTTTACACAATTACAGAAGGTCGGCTTAGCTACAGCATGTTACGTGCATTAAAAGATTTTCTGACTTAGGGCACCCATCGGGCATGTACCTGAATTGTCACACGGCACTTAGTTTCAAGTACGGGGTCATGCAGCCTGCCGCGTTGGTGCATGCTGCACGGCGTTGTGGATTAAAGAAGCTTGTAGTCACCGAAATCAACAATACCGCTTCCTGGGTAGAAGTGATGCGACTTATTGAAAGTGACAATAAAGAGCACCCGGGAAAGGAAATCAGTATGGCGGCAGGTATCGAATTCCGAAGCGAGAATAAACTACTCTACATCGGTATCGCTAAAAATAATGATGGATTCGAATCGCTCAATCGCTTTCTCTCCATTCATAATCTCAATGGAAAGCCATTACCCAAACAAGCACCTGAATTAAATGACGCGGTGTTCATCTATCCATTCGGCACCCGGGAACCATGGCTGCTTCGGGATAATGAATGTATTGGTGTTAAGAGGCGGAATCTTAGTAAATACCGACTCCTTGAATCCAGAAAAGAGTACGCAGAAAAATATGTGATTTGGCAGCCTGTGACGTTTTCAGACTTACAAGGATTTCAGATTCACCGATTACTGCGGGCTATCCATCAAAATACATTACTATCCAAATTACAGGAAGAAGACCTGGCAGATCCTGATGAAATTATGATCTCAGAAAATCAACTTCTGGGATATTTTCAAGACTTTCCCGAACTACATCAAAACACGCAATCCATACTCAATCAATGCGTGCTCAACATTACCCTTCATGAGAATAAAAATAAGGCTACACTCTACGGAAGTGGAGAGGAGGACTGGAAGTACCTGGTAGAGGAAGCAACCAATGGATTTAAAAAAAAATATCCAAGGGATGACGCTACACTTCAAGAACGATTTAACCGGGAGCTGAACATCATCCGCGAAAAAGATTTTTGTGCATACTACCTGATCGCACTAGATCTTATCCGGTTTGCTGACCGCCACGGCTATGACCACATCGGAAGAGGAAGTGGCGCCAATAGTATGGTGGCTTATTGCCTGGGAATTACCAATGTCGATCCGGTTGAACTGGATCTGTATTTTGAGCGATTTTTAAATCCGGAGCGCAGTTCACCGCCTGACTTCGATCTCGACTTTTCATGGGATCAGCGTGATGCCATTTACGACTATCTGTTTCGCAGATACGGGCGAGATCACGTTTGTCTACTCGGGACTCATACCACTCTTCAAGAGCGCTCAGTAATACGGGAGCTTGCCAAAGTGTATGGATTGCCAAAGGAAGAAATCGATCAGCTCGCCGATAATCCGGATACATTGCGAAACCGTGACGACATCACCAGACAGATTTGTCAGTATGCCGACTACATGAAAGATATTCCAATCAACCTTTCCATACATGCAGGAGGGGTTTTAATCACCGAAAAACCGATCTATGCATACACAGCAACCGATCTGCCGCCAAAGGATTACCCGGTTGCCCATCTGGAAATGCATAATGCAGAAGATGCAGGAATCTATAAGTTTGATATTTTAAGTCAGCGCGGCCTTGGTCATCTCAGGGAAACTGTTCGGCAGGTAAAACAAAATCAAGGTATTGCAATCGACATCAATCGTTTTAATGAGTTTAAGGAAGATCCTAAAATCAAAGAGATGTTGATGAAGGGTCAAACTATAGGATGTTTCTAC
>JBMSPY010000265.1:0-3629 GCA_049423005.1 Cyclobacteriaceae bacterium | reverse complement strand
AGGTCATCTTTTTCCGGCCTTTTCTGACAAGTTGTTGAATGGTAGGCATCTAAATGTGCTTATTTGGTCGTTTTTAACCCCTTTTATTTTTGGGATTGCAAAGGTATTTAAAAGACCTAACCTACCAAACCAGCTCCTAATTATTTTAAAACCCCAAAATCATTCCTATTAAGGTATTTTTGATCACTCAACCCCAAAATTCTGCCAAAGGCCACCTAATTCAGGCTAATTTTAAAGATTTCCATGAGAATCGACATTTTAACCTGTTTGCCCAACCTTTTAACAAGTCCGTTCTCTGACTCTATTCTTAAAAGGGCCATTGACAAAGGGCTGGTTTCTGTTCACGTTCACGATTTGAGGGCTTTTTCAACTGATAAACACCGGACTACTGACGACTATGCCTATGGTGGAGGCGCCGGTATGGTTATGATGATTGAGCCCATTGACCGTTGCATTAACCAATTGCGCAATGAACGGACCTATGATGAAATTATTTACATGTCACCCGATGGGGAGCGTTTTGACCAAAAAATGGCCAATAGCCTCAGTCTGAAAAATAATCTGATTCTCCTCTGTGGACACTATAAAGGCGTGGATGAGCGGGTTCGAGAACATTTGATTACACGTGAAATTTCTCTCGGAGACTATGTATTGTCCGGCGGAGAACTGGCAGCAGCCGTAGTTAGCGATGCCGTCATTCGCTTAATTCCTGGTGTTTTAAATGATGAAACCAGCGCTCTAACCGATTCCTTTCAGGATGGTTTGGTTTCCCCTCCTGTCTATACTCGACCAGCAGATTACAAAGGATGGAAAGTTCCGGAGGTTCTATTGAGTGGTCATCAGGCCAAAATTGAAGCCTGGCGACAGGATCAAGCTGAGGCGAGAACCAAACTAAGGAGACCAGACTTAATGGGCTTAGACTAAAAAGTCCTCTTTTTTGAGAATTCCAGAGGTTTTTAAAGTCATTATTTGCCCAGGTCCCTTCCTTACCTATATTTGCAGTCCAATTTTTTTACCCTAGAACAATGGCGGATTTAATGAAGATCGCGGAACAGGAATTGGCCTCCAAGAGGTCAAATTTCCCCAATTTCAAAGCTGGTGACACGGTTAACGTTCACGTAAAAATCAGCGAAGGCAATAAGGAGCGCATTCAGCAGTTCCAAGGCGTTGTCATTTACCGTCGTGGATACAATACCAACGGAGAATCATTCTCTGTACGGAAAGTTTCCAATGGAGTAGGTGTTGAGAGAATCTTCCCTATCCTCTCTCCTGCCATCGATAAAATTGAGATCGTTAAGGCGGGTAAAGTACGTCGTGCTAAGCTTTACTATTTGAAAGGCCGTCAGGGTAAATCAGCTCGTATTAAGGAAAAGCTGGCTACAGCCTAGGTAAGTTATAAAATTATTAAAAAAGCCTGTTTTTAGATCAAAAACAGGCTTTTTCATTAAATACCATCTTCATCTGATCTTGGGGGTGGCCGATTTAAGGGCTATATTTGCCATCCGCTTTAAACGTAAAAAATGTCACAACTGAACATCCCTCAACTCCTCGGTGCTGATGCCGACCGTTTATTAAATCACACGTGTAAAACCATTGCGAAGGAGCAAATTCACCTCCCCAACCCAAATTTGGTTGATCAGGTCTTTGTACAATCTAACCGGAGCACCAACGTTCTGAGGAACCTTTCTTCGATGTTTAACACGGGCCGACTGGCTGGTACAGGATACCTTTCCATCCTACCCATCGACCAAGGTATTGAGCATAGCGGAGGCGCTTCTTTCGCTAAAAATCCGATTTACTTCGATCCTGAAAATATCGTTAAACTGGCCATGGAAGGCGGTTGCAATGCCGTTGCCACAACCTATGGTGTTTTAGCCATGATGTCCAGAAGCTACGCCCACAAAATTCCTTTTGTGGTGAAGGTAAATCACAACGAATTGCTAACATACCCGAATAAGGCAGACCAGATTATGTTTGGCACCGTCCGCGACGCTTGGAATCTTGGTGCAGCTGCTATTGGCGCTACCATTTACTTCGGTTCAGATAACTCAACCAGACAAATTGTTGAAGTGGCAAAAGCTTTCGAAGAGGCACACAGCCTGGGCATGGCCACTATTTTATGGTGCTATACCCGTAACAATGCGTTCAAAAAAGATGGCGTTGATTACCACGTTTCAGCTGACCTGACCGGCCAGGCCAACCACTTGGGCGTAACCATTCAGGCCGATATTATCAAGCAGAAGCTTGCAGAGAACAATGGTGGTTATAAAGCATTAAACACCGGAGGCAGCTCTTATGGAAAACTGGATGAACGCATCTATACTGAATTGACTTCAGATCACCCGATTGATCTGTGCCGCTATCAGGTGGCCAATTGCTACATGGGGCGTGCCGGTTTGATTAACTCCGGAGGCGAGTCCAAAGGCTCTAGCGATCTGGCAGATGCAGTGCGCACATCCGTTATCAACAAGCGCGCCGGTGGAATGGGTCTCATCAGTGGACGTAAAGCTTTTCAGCGTCCAATGAAAGAAGGCGTAGAAATACTAAATGCCATCCAGGACGTTTACCTGGATAAAACCATTACCGTAGCCTAATACGTTTACCATGCCCTGGTTTAAAAGAACAGACAAAGGAATTCTTACACCAACCGAATCAAAGCGGGAGGTACCGGATGGTTTATGGTTCAAGTCTCCCGGAGGCAAAATCATTCATACCCGGGAGCTGAAGAATAATGCTTTTGTTGTTCCTGAAGAAGACCACCATGTTCGAATAGGTTCCAAAGAGTACTTTGAAATTCTATTTGACAACAATTCCTTCACGGAAATGGATGAAGCAATGGAATCGGCCGATCCATTGAAGTTTGTCGATACCAAACCTTATCCGAAACGGGTTAAAGAATCACAAGCCAAGTCCGAGCTGAAAGACGCTGTCAGAACTGCTTATGGAAAAATGAACGGAATGGACATTACCATTGCGTGTATGGATTTCAGTTTCATTGGTGGGTCGATGGGCTCTGTTGTTGGTGAGAAAATTTCGAGAGCAATTGACCATAGTCTGAAGACAAAAACTCCTTTTTTGATGATCTCTCGTTCGGGCGGTGCACGAATGATGGAGGCTGGTCTTTCGTTGATGCAGATGGCGAAAACTTCGGCCAAGTTGGCTCTACTTGACCGCGCAGGAGTTCCTTACATCAGTTTGCTAACCGATCCTACAACCGGTGGTGTCACCGCATCATACGCCATGCTCGGAGATTTTAATATCGCGGAGCCAGGCGCGCTTATCGGATTTGCCGGTCCCCGAGTAATCCGAGAAACCATCGGAAAAGATTTACCAGAAGGGTTTCAAAGCGCAGAGTTCGTGTTGGAGCACGGCTTCCTCGATTTTATCGTCGACCGCAGAAATCTTAAAGCCAGACTTTCTACGCTGCTCAAGATGTTGGCTTAAGCCATTTGAATCAAAAGCGAAAAGGATTCACGATCAGTTCAGCCCTGTAAGAAGCGTGATCAGCCACGGCCTTCCATTTTATGTTTCCGTCCTTATCAACAATCAATAGAGTCGCATTTTTCCGGGTAACACAAACCAAGAAGTCAGAATCGTTTAGTTTCTGCGCACTACCCATGCGATAGGAA
>JBMSPY010000264.1:0-3641 GCA_049423005.1 Cyclobacteriaceae bacterium | reverse complement strand
GTCGCTGGTCGGGAGTAGGTTGGTCACGCCCTGAAAACAGCTACATCCCGTACTTTATCAACCGCTCACCAGGAACAGGTGCCAGGCTTTCTGCTGACGGAAAAATTCTTGTCTACTCCGCTTCCGCACCAACCAGCTACGGAGCCGAGGACATTTATATCACAACCCTGTCCACTGAAGGATGGTCTGAGCCTGTCCATCTGGGTCGTGAAGTAAATGGTCCCTATCAGGAAGTGTCACCATTTCTTAGTGAGGACGGAAAAACCCTGTATTTCTCAACCAATCGTCCGGGCACCAAGGGCAGTTATGATGTTTATCTTTCTGAAAGACTGGATGATAGCTGGAGAAACTGGTCCGCAGCCAAGGCATTACCCGGATCGTTGAATACGGAAAGTCGTGAATTGTACTATGCCACCAATGGCAACTGGGTGGTATACACCACCACACGCGATAGCGATGGCTATGGCGACATTCGAATCATGGGGGTGGAGGATTCGGTAAAGTTCAACCCCCCAGTAGTAATAGCAGAGGAAAAGCCACTACCAATACCCGAAAAGAAACCCACCCCGGATATGGAGGAGGCAAGACCTGGAAAAGGATTGGTCCGAATCCAGGGCCTGGTAGTCTCAGCTGATACTGGTTCACCCATCCCAGCTACCATTCTTGTAATAGCGTTAGGTACAAAGACGATCACGGCTGATGCCAATGGTGCCTTTATAGTTGAAGTAACAAAAGAGGAGATGGTAACCTTAGATGCTGATTATATAGGATTTATAAGCAGATCAGAAAAGGTAGACGCGGCTCAAGCCAAACGACAAATTCTGGAGGTCCGTTTAGTGTTGCAACCTGCCCTGATCGGAACAGTGGTGACCTTGTCCAGTGTCTTATTCCATCAAAGTAGCGCTTCCTTACTCAGTGAATCCTACGATGAGCTGGACATGGTAGCTAATTTTTTGAAACTCAATCCTGAAATCCGTATCGAGTTGTCGGGGCATACCGATAACCGTGGTGACCGTACACTCAATTTGCGTTTGAGTAACGAACGGGTCAAAAAAGTTAAGGGTTATTTGGTCGGTAAGGGCATAGAGTCCTCAAGAATCCAAGGTAAAGGGTATGGAGGAACCAAGCCGGTGGCCGATAACCGTACCGAAGAAGGACGCCGTCTGAACCGACGTGTAGAATTCAAGATTATCAAGTAGAAACTATATTTAAGTTTCTCTTTTTTAAAATCTTATTAGTGACTGATTTTTAGTCATTTATAGTTTCTTTTTTAACTGAAAAAGTGTTCCTGATTTCTGGTTTATTCACATTCCGGTGTTTATCCTTTGTTGAAAACATTCACACGCAAGCATAAGGAAAGACCTTGCGAATCCGTACGTTTGATATGTCATTTCAATTCAATAACCACTACGAAATGGAGCAGCGTTCAGCGCAGAGGACAGGGGTTACCAGGACCATCAGGAACATCCCAAAAGAGATCTCCGAGAGTCTCGGTAAACTTCCGCCTCAGGCGCCGGACCTGGAGGAGTCAATTTTAGGCGCCCTCATGCTCGAAAAGAACGCCTTGACCTCAGTAGTCGAGTTTTTGCGTCCCGAGCATTTTTACCGCGAACAGCATCAGCAGATTTACCAGGCTATCCTGGATCTGTTTAAGTCCTCCGAGCCGGTCGATATGCGAACCGTTGTCGCCCAACTACGCAAAAACGGAACCTTGGAAGTCGTTGGCGGTGCGTTTTACATTGCCGAACTAACCTCACGAGTAAGTTCAGCAGCCAACATTGAGTATCACGCTCGGATTATTATTGAGCTGGCTATCAAACGCGAGCTAATCCAGATTTCTTCCCGCATCCAACAGGAAGCCTACGAGGATACCAACGACGTTTTTGAGCTTCTCGACAAAACAGAACAGTCCATCTTTAAAATTTCTGACAGTAACCTCCGAAAAAATTACGACAGCATGCATTCCTTAATGCATAAGGCTATCAAGGAGTTGCAGGAAAAGAAGAATCATAAGGACGGACTTACCGGAGTTCCTACCGGCTTCTCAAGACTCGACCGCATCACCAGCGGATGGCAAAAGGCTGACCTGGTCATCATCGCTGCCCGACCCGGTATGGGTAAAACAGCTTTTGTGGTCTCGGCCATGCGAAATGCAGCAGTGGACTTCAAGCATCCGGTCGCCATCTTTTCATTGGAGATGTCCTCCGTTCAGCTTGTCAATCGTCTGATCTCTGCCGAGGCTGAGCTGGAATCAGAAAAGCTGAAAAAAGGAAACCTGGAACAGTTTGAGTGGGCTCAGTTGATCCATAAAACGGACCGGCTTAGTTCAGCTCCTATATTCATCGATGATACTCCAGCGCTAAGCATTCTTGAACTCCGTGCCAAATGCCGCCGACTGAAAGCAGAACATAACATCTCCCTGATTATCATCGATTACCTTCAGCTTATGAAGGGTGAACCAGGTGGTAACCGTGAACAGGAAATTGCATCAATTTCACGTGCCCTGAAGGGTATCGCTAAGGAGCTGGATGTTCCTGTAATTGCCCTATCTCAGTTAAGTCGTGGTGTGGAAACCCGAGGCGGCGATAAAAGACCTCAACTTTCTGACCTTCGCGAATCCGGTTCCATTGAACAGGATGCCGATATCGTAATGTTCCTCTACCGACCTGAATATTATAAGATTACGGTGGATGAGGATAACAACCCAACACAGGGTATGGCGGAGGTGATCGTGGCCAAACACCGTAACGGTAGCCTCGATACTGTCAAGCTGAAATTTATCGGCAAATACACCAAGTTTGGTGATTACGAAATACCCTCCTCAGACGCCAATCCATTCTCCGGTATGATTACCAGAGGAAGTCGTCTTAATGACCTCGGTGAAACGCAACGGCCACCGCCTGCACCGGATTAGCCGGAAGATATGCCGTTCTAAAAATTCTATTTCCGGTTGAGTACCGGCAAAGGATTTCCACTATCTTTTAATCGTGAAAGCCCTGCAGTTAACCGCACTCGGTCGGATAGAGATCCGCGAGGTGCCCATACCAGCATTAACTCCCGGTAAAGCCCTTATCCGGATGAAAGCCGTGGCACTCAACCGCCGCGATCAATGGATTCGTGAAGGCAAATACCCCAACATTCGGATCGGCGCCACCCTCGGCTCTGATGGTGCCGGAATTGTTGAAAAAGTTTACGACGAATCCGACCAGGGATGGGTAGGGCAGGAAGTAGTTATCAATCCCAATATCGGTTGGGGTCCGGATCCTGAAGTTCAGTCGCGCTTCTATACCATTTTGGGTATGCCTGTTGACGGTACATTTTCCGAATACGTAATGGTGCCTGTAGATCGACTTCAACCTAAGCCTGCACATCTGGATGGTCTTCAAGCGGCTACCTTACCACTTGGTGCACTAACGGCCTACCGTGCACTCTTTCGTCGTGGTCATCTCACAACTGGCCAAAATGTACTCATCTCCGGCTTTGGTGGTGGCGTTGCTCAATTTGCCTTCTCTTTCGCTCAGGCTGCAGGGGCAAATGTATACGTCTCCTCCGGCAGCGACGCCAAAATCGAAAAAGCACTCAAGCTAGGTGCGAAAGGAGCCTACAACTACAAACGCGAGGCTACCTTCCCGGATCTATGG
>JBMSPY010000263.1:0-3644 GCA_049423005.1 Cyclobacteriaceae bacterium | reverse complement strand
GCACCTGATGGTGGTAACCAATAAACTGAATTGGATAGGCTTTTTGAATTCCGTCTATATCGACTGTAATAACCAGCTTATCCTCTTTCACCTTGTTCTCTGCCCTACCCTTAAAAACAACTTTCGTTGGCTGAAGGAACATCTGATCGGCCTCCATCTCATAATTAAAGGTGTAAAAGGCAGATCCATACACCAACATTCCAGCCATAACCAAAAGCCTTTCTTTCTTTATACCACTAAAGAAAATCAACGAGCCCGGTAACAGGTTTAACACGACCAGCACGCTGCGGAGCAAGATCTTATTGGATCCCAAAAAATAGGCCAACTCAATGGAATGAAACCGCTGACTTCCCGGCATGGGCATGATCAGGTAAACGCGGAGAAACTCAAATAAGATCAGCAGGAAAAGGGAAATGAAAAAAAGAGATTTTTTATTCATATCAGTAGACCAATTGAAATGGATAGAAACCAAGAACCTGTCTTGCGAACTATCCTTTAATATTCCTAAATTCAACGCTGGTCACCAAATATGCATAAGCCTAATTCAAATCTCATAAAACTATGAAAACACCTGCCAGGCTGTTGACTCTCTGCTGGTTCGTAATTTCAATGATTTTTTCTTCTTGTGAATCAGATCTTTTAACATCCGATTACATCGAATTTACAGTTGATGGAAAGTCTTACGAAAAATCCATTAAATCCTTTTTAAATCCAGGTGTTGCAAGTGATTACTGTTTACTAGGAGACGGCAAAGAATTACTAGATTTTGAAAGTACCGACTTTGACCTGAATATTGGAATCGTTCATTACGTTTTCACCAATGATTTCAGCACCTTCCGAAAACCGGTCACTAAAAAGATGTATTCCTTTGGGTCCTCGGCAGATGCTTGTCACCTGGATCTTATCGTAAAGTTCCGTGATAAATTAAATACTACAGGACCTGAAACCACTTTATCAACCGGCAGCACCACCATTGAGTCCGTCACCATATCGGATTCAGACGAAGAGGAGGATTATACTAAGTACCGGATTAAAGGAACGTTCTCCGGAATCTTCACAAATCAGTCTGGAGAAAATTCTCAAATCAGCGGAAGATTTGACGTGGTAGTTAAAGCGGAGGGTTATTTTTAAAGACACGGTGGCTTCGACAAGCCCAGCCACCTGTGCTTCGACAGGCTAAGCCACCTTGTGCACACAAAGTAATAGAACTCATGAAAGTCTCTGAGGCTATCGGAGAGACGCGGTAACGGTGAATTCGAAAGGCTCAGACACCTAGTGCTTACAAAACTCCTGAAGTGTCTCTGAGGTTCTCGGAGAGACAAGACAACGGTGGCTTCGATAAACTCAGCCACCTTGGGCAACTCAGCCACCTCGGGCTATATTGAAACCTAAGCAGGGTCTCTGAGGTTCTCGAAGAGACCCTCACTCATTCAGTTTCCAGGCTTATACCCAAGCTCCAATGCCTTACGGGAATAGCGCCCCGCTTCATCCATCGATCGGGAAACGTTCCTGTTGTTGATCAACACTGAACACATGTAACATCCATAACCGTCATTGGACTGACAGGATTTATCGAACCAGTTAAATGATTGAGTGTAATCTTGTTTGATCTCCATACCCTGCATGTACATTTCACCCAGGTTGTTCATCGACTCCACATTTCCCAATCCTCCGGCACGGGTATAGTATTCGACTGCTTTTGGAATGTTTGCATCCTTATTGTTGAGCGTAACCACACCATCCTGGGCACGCTTAAATCCATTACGGTACAAATACCCGATGATATACATACAACCGGCATTGTTGTTTTTTTCTCCGACTTCCAGCCACTTCATCGCTTCACCGATGTTGGCTGAAACAATTTCGCCTTTAATGTAAATGGTGCCCAGCTCGCTGGCCACATCGTAATTGCCACGGTTTACACAATCTTTAAGGTAAGCGATGTAAGGATTAGCGCCACCCAACATGTTGTAAACAACAGAAGGCGCATCCGGGTGACCCAATTCAAAAGCCCTCTTATACCAGGTTAAGGCCTCCGCTTCATTTTTGGGAACAACTTCACCAAGACGCAACAATTCGCCTGCTATATAAGCTCCCTCCGATTGTCCGGCGGCCCCGGCTTTTTTATAATACTCTAATGCCTTTGCATCATTCTTTGGCGTGGGAATCGGAAAATTCTGCGCATAGTAGTTGTCGTACCCCATAGCGATATAAAACAGCGCATCCGGATGACCCAGTGCTGCACCTTTCATAGACTCATCGAACCACTTTTGAAAATCCTTGGCATCAAAGGCCGCACGTGCCCGATCAAACTCAGCCTGCCCAGCCTTTTGACCAAATGATATCGACACAAAAAAGAAACAGCAGAGGTAAAGAATATATTTCATGGTATTATTTTTAGAAAAATAACCATTTAGGAACTTTATCCCAATCACAACATATCCTTCCATATCATTCCTTTCAAAAAATTAATGCAAGATCCGTACATTCACGGATTATGCTATACGTAAAAGCCGAAATAAGGCCAAACCTCTAATCAATTGTACCCATGAGCTTACTCAATAATAAAGTAGATGCGTACCTCAAAGATGGCTGCGGCAGATGTAAGCTTTTTGCAACGCCCAAATGCAAAGTCAATACATGGCGGACTGAATTGGAAATGCTCCGGTCGATCCTTCATAAATCCAAACTGACAGAAGAAATTAAATGGGGAAATCCCTGCTACACATGGGAAGGAAAAAACGTTGTCATGATTGGCGCGTTTAAAGAATCCTGTGTATTGAGTTTTTTCAAGGGAGCATTACTCAAAGATCCATTTCACATTCTCGAAAAGCCAGGTGAAAATTCGAATACCTTCCGGTTGTTCCGATTTACCGATTCAAAGAAAATTACAACTCTAAAAACGAAAATACTGGCCTACATCAACGAGGCCATTGAGCTGGAGAAAAGCGGAGCCAAAATTGAACGCAAGACCACACCAATCGAATTACCGGTTGAACTCAAACAAAAATTTAAGGAAGATCCCATCCTGAAAGCCGCCTTTCAAAAACTCACTCCCGGTCGTCAACGTAGCTATGTTCTCTTTATTTCTGCGGCTAAGCAATCGGCTACCCGTTCCTCCCGAATTGAAAAATACCGGACTATGATCCTTAGCGGGAAGGACGTCAATGGCCGATAAAAAAATTGTAGTGGCGGATTAGTTGGACTTACCCACAACTTTCCAGGAAAAAACTCCGTTCTCTTCTACAATTCCCCAGTAATCAAAAGAGCCGATATCACGGTCGCCTTTGTCGTTAAGCAACACAGGGCCCGTAATTCCAAAGAACTGATTGGCTTCTGTGGCAAAGGATTCTTTCAACTTCTCATAATCAGTCAAAACATTTTTATGCGTAGCCAATGTTTTACCAATCACCCACATGGCATCATAGACCGAAAGGGCATAAGCATCTGGCTCGATTCCTGAATCTGAAAAAATGGCAGCGGAAATTCGATTCAAATCCGGATGGGGCTGAGCCGGTAAACCAAAATTTGGAGCAAAAAAGTTTGTCTTGATGGCAAAGCGACGAGCGCTGGCATTATCCAATAAGGCGGCACTCTGAACGACTCCATCACCTCCATACCAATTAACGGAAGAAAGAACCTGA
>JBMSPY010000262.1:0-3647 GCA_049423005.1 Cyclobacteriaceae bacterium | reverse complement strand
TCGAATTTGATATCAGCATTATCGGAGCTGAATTACTTCGTAAGGAAATGAACGCGGCTCCACTCCTGGAGCGAAAAAAATTCGATACCTCTACTGAAACGATTGAATTCTGTGCCTTGCCCGGTGGTCCCGGAGGAAGATTCAAGATGCCTAAGCTGAATGAACTTCATCAGAAATTATTCGGTAAGGATGTCAATGATGCGCACGATGCAGCCTATGATGTAGAGGCCACTGCACGGTGTTATTTTCAGTTAATTCAAAAAGGAGTAGCCAAGACCGCCGACAAAACTGCGGTGGCGGATATAATCTACGAAACTCCGGATCTGGAAGCGGCCAACTTCAAAAAGAAAACTTCCGATGCCGCCAGGAAAAAATCAACTGTTGGCTCGACTTCAGGTATCACCGCACCTTTCTTTCATCTTCACCTCCACTCCCAGTATTCCGTCCTTCAGGCTACAGCGGATGTCGCGGATATCGTTGCCAAGGCTAAAGAATGCGGGATGACGGCCGTTGGACTTACCGACTTTGGAAACCTCTATGGAGCATTTAGTTTTGTTTCTGAAGCAATTAAGCACAACATCAAACCAATTTTGGGTTGTGAGTTTTTCCTTTCTGAAGAACGGAAGAAAACAAAGTTCACCAAAGAAAGCCCTGACCGTCGGTTCAATCAGATTCTCATTGCTAAAAACGAGCAAGGCTACCGCAATCTTTCAAAACTAAGTTCACTTGGTTACACGGAGGGGCTTTATGGGATTCACCCGCGCATTGATAAGGATCTGGTAAAGCAGTATCGTGAAGGACTGATGGCCACAACAGGCGGATTGAATTCAGAAATACCTTACCTAATTCTTCACGTCGGCATTCGACAAGCAGAGGAAGCTTTCCGGTGGTGGCACAAGTTATTTGGTGAGGACTTCTACGTAGAGCTCAACCGACACGGCCTTGCTGAAGAGGATCACGGTAATCACACCCTACTTGAGTTTTGTAAAAAATATAAGGTTGGTTATTTCCCGGCCAACGAGGTTTATTATTTAGGCCGCGAAGATGCGAATGCACACGATGTGTTGCTGTGCATAAAGGAAGGTGAATTCAAGTCAACTCCGATCGGTGAAGGAAGAGGAAAGCGTTATGGCCTGCCAAATTCTGAATACTATTTCAAGGATCAACAGGAAATGTATCAGCTTTTCAATGATTTGCCTGAAGCCTTTGAGACCCTGGGTGAGATCCTTTCGAAAATCGAGTCTTTTAAGCTGGAGCGAAATGTGTTACTTCCTCGTTTTGAAATTCCATCCGGTTTCGATTCAGAAGATGAATATTTAAGGCACCTGACCTACGAAGGAGCAAAAAAGCGCTTTCCGGAGATCACCAAAGAAATTCGTGAGCGGATTGACTTCGAATTGGAGACAATTAAAAAGACGGGATATCCCGGCTACTTTTTGATTGTAGCAGACTTTACTTCAAAAGCCCGGGAACTTGGGGTTTCAGTTGGACCAGGCCGTGGATCGGCTGCAGGTTCTGTTGTGGCCTATTGCACCGGAATCACGAATGTGGATCCGATCAAGTACGATTTACTGTTCGAGCGTTTTTTAAATCCCGATCGTGTAAGTCTGCCCGATATTGATATTGACTTTGATGATGAGGGACGCGACAAGGTTATCCAATATGTTATCGGAAAGTATGGTGCCAACCAAGTTGCGCAAATTATTACCTATGGCACGATGGCAGCCAAATCCAGCATTCGCGATTGCGCGCGTGTTATGGAGCTCTCTTTGCCAGAAGCCAATAACCTGGCCAAACTTGTTCCGGAGCGACCAGGCACTTCTCTTACCAAGGCCTTTGATGAAGTCGCCGAACTAAAAGATATTTTAAAAGGTCAGGATTTGCGTGCTCAGGTATTGAAGCAGGCCAAGATTATCGAAGGATCGGTACGCAGTACCGGAACACATGCCTGTGGTGTCATCATCACACCAAAAGACATGTCGGAGTTAATTCCGGTAACCACAGCCAAGGACAGCAACATGCTGGTTACTCAGTTCGACAATGCCGTTGTAGAGAAAGCCGGTATGCTGAAGATGGACTTTCTTGGGCTGACCACGCTAAGCATTATTCGAACCGCAATCCGCAACATCAAAAAGCGCCATGGTGTTGATATTGATGTGGATAAGCTTCCTTTAGATGATGTGAAGACTTACCAACTGTATCAGCGAGGCGAAACCACTGGAACGTTCCAGTTTGAATCCGATGGCATGCAGGCCTACCTGCGTCAGCTTAAGCCGGACAAGTTTGAGGATTTGATTGCCATGAACGCCTTGTACCGTCCAGGTCCAATGGAGTACATACCCTCCTTTATTTCCAGAAAGCACGGACGGGAAAAAATAACCTACGACCATCCTGATCTGGAGGAATATTTGAAAGATACCTATGGCATCACGGTTTATCAGGAGCAGGTGATGTTGTTGGCACAGAAGCTGGCCGGGTTTACAAAAGGTGAAGCGGATGTGTTGCGTAAGGCGATGGGTAAAAAATTGCGCGATGTTCTGGATAAGCAAAAAGATCGCTTCATTTCCGGATGTAAAGAGCGGAATTATCCTTCTCAAATGGCTGAGAAGATTTGGAAAGACTGGGAAGCTTTTGCCGAATACGCCTTTAACAAATCGCATTCAACCTGTTATTCGCTGGTGGCCTATCATACGGCCTGGCTGAAAGCCAACTATCCGGCAGAATACATGGCCGCAGTACTTACGCATTCCCAAAGTAACATTGAGAACGTAACGTTTTTTGCTGAAGAATGCCGCCGAATGGGTATTCCGGTACTGGGGCCACATGTAAACGAGTCAGGATTTTCCTTCATGGTAAACGAAAAGGGTGAGATTCGTTTTGGGTTGGGCGCCATTAAGGGAACAGGAGATGCTGCGGTAGAATCCATTATTCAGGAACGTGACAAAAACGGACCGTATACAGACATTTTTGATTTTTCTAGGAGGCTTTCTCAACGATCCGTCAATAAAAAAACTTTTGAAAGCCTGGCTCTTTCTGGTGCTTTCGACTGCTTCACTGGCATTCACCGTCGTCAGTACGTTGCAGCAAAAGAAGGCGACAACAACTTAATTGATAAAGCGATAAAATACGCTTCTAAGGTCCAGCAGGAGGAGATTAGTTCCCAAACAAGTCTATTTGGGTCCTCCACAGGCGCTTCGATGCCCCTGCCTAAGATAGAACCACTGGAACCATTCTCAGAGATTGAAAAATTAAATTTCGAACGGGAGGTAGTTGGTGTTTATATCTCCGGACATCCACTGGATAGTTTCCGATTCGAGATGGAGACATTCTGTAATACTCCGCTGGCACAGTTAAACAGTCTGGAAGAGCAAATTGGCAAAGAAGTCCGGGTTGGCGGAATTGTTTCATCAGTCGAACATCGGATGACAAAAACGAATAAGCCGTTCGGCAAGGTGATTCTTGAAGACTATTCCGGAAAGAACGAGTTTATTCTTTGGAGCGAAGATTACCTGAAATTCAAACAGTTTCTCACACCCGGTTACAATTTGTTCATTGAAGGTGTAGTGGCTCGAAGAAGCTGGGGAAATCAAGAACCTGAATTTCGCATCAAATCGATGGAGCTACTCAATGAGATTGGCCTAAAGCGT
>JBMSPY010000261.1:0-3649 GCA_049423005.1 Cyclobacteriaceae bacterium | reverse complement strand
GCCTTACCAACCGGAGTGGAGGAGGCATTTTGAGGAGCGCTTTGGTTCTATGGAAAGTATTTGCCTTGAGACGGCTTCTCCGGATCTCGGTTCTTTGAACTCTGGTTTGCAGCTTTACCGATTGGGATTTTTTGATCCTGCCTACCGCGAGGAGGTGAGTTATGCACTTCACCTCCCAAATTATCTTTCTTGGTTTTTTACGAAACGTCCCATATCAGAATTAAGCAGTATCGGTTGTCATACCCTTATGTGGGATTTTGTGCGCATGGGATATCACTCCTGGATTTGCGAAACAGGCTTAAATTCATTTTTAGCACCACTTCATCCGGCTGAAAGACCGGTAACGGCTGCCAAAGGAGCAGAGGGCTTGGTTTATGGAACCGGATTGCACGATAGCTCGGCGTCTTTGATACCTTACCTTCGGATGGGTGGGGAGCGTTTTGTTGTTATTTCCACAGGAACTTGGTCGATCAGTTTGAATCCGTTTAATAAAGAGCCCTTGCGGCCAATTGAACTCAGATCTGATTGTTTATCGTATCTGACTCCTTACGGAGATCAGGTTAAGGCCAGCAGATTTTTTGCCGGGCCAACACACGATAAAATTGTTTCACGTGTGCGTGAATTTTTTCATCGCGTGCCCGATCTCCAAACCTTACGCTTTAATCCAAAATGGTTTGATCCTTCGGGTGAGGTTAAGGAGCTTCATTCTTATGCTTCGCCTGAGGAGGCGTATCATCACCTGATGTGGAGATTTGTTCAGCAGCAGAAGCAGTCAACCGATTTGAGTATTGGTTCTTCTGGTGTTGAACGAATATGTGTGGATGGCGGATTTAGTCGAAATCATGTGTACATGCAATTACTGGCACAGGCGTATCCGGATAAAGATGTTTTTGCTGCCGCCGTTCCTCAAGCGACTTCAATTGGGGCAGCCATGATTTTGGAAGGTGTTTGGAATCCTGATCCACCAGCCTTTGGAATGGTAGAGCTTAAATTTATTCCTCGTATTCGTTTGTAGAGATTTTTCCTCTTTTTCCAAGCTCGATGACAACCAGCTCTTTGATCCGTCCGTCCGAAACTTCGAATTTCATAATTGTACGAATCTGGTGAAAACAATGTTGGCCTGCTGCGCAAGGATTAAGGTAGAGCAGCTGATTTTTATCATCCTTGCTGACGCGGGTGATATGGGAATGACCGCAAATTAAGACATGCGGTTTGTAGGACTTAATTCTTGATCGCACCACGGGCGTATAACGGGGAGGTATTCCGGCAATATGCGTGATGAGGATCCGGCAGTTAGAAATCTCAATTTCCATGAACTCGGGGTAGTGCGCACGAATTTCTTTTCCGTCGATGTTTCCAAAAACGGCCTTGAAGTTTTTTTCGGCTGAAAGTCGATGTGCAACCCCATCTCCGATATCCCCGGCATGCCAGATTTCATCGCAGTCTGCAAAGTAATTCAGTACTTTTTCGTCCAGGAATCCATGTGTATCCGAGAGTAAACCAATCTTCATTCGCTCAATTTATGGATTTACGAAACAGAGATGACGATCTGTACCGCTTAATGGCAAAAACGCCAATTTTTTCTGCATAATTCAGCATCTTGCGCCTCTTTTTTTGATACCCTATGAGTAAGCGAAAGGTCACTTTTAGTCAGGTTTTTAAGACCATAATCTGGCCAAGAAAAAACATTGTTTTATTAGGATTGTTCTTAATCATTGTCCGAAGTCTTTCTGGTCTTGTCTTACCCGGCTCAACCCAGTATTTGCTCGATGATGTCATTGGCAATGGAGATATACAGACTTTGTACTGGATCTTAGGTGCCGTTACGGCTTCCATAGCGGTAAATGCTGTAACCTCTTTTATGTTAACGCAATTGCTGAGCGTAGAAGCTCAGCATCTGATCTCTGTCCTGCGTGCCGACGTTCAAAAGAAAATACTAAAACTTCCAACGCGATTTTTTGATAATACCCAATCCGGGGCTCTGGTATCAAGAATCATGAATGATGTAGAGGGTGTTCGGAATCTTGTCGGAACAGGACTGGTTCAATTGGTAGGAGGTGTTCTTACGGCAGTTATTTGTTTGGTATTGCTGCTGAAAATCAGCTGGACCATGACTCTGTTTGTACTAATTCCAGTGGCTGTTTTTGGTCTTATCGCCTTAAAAGCCTTTAAAAAAATTCGTCCCATTTTTCGGGAGCGTGGAGTAATCAATGCTGAGGTTACAGGTCGACTGAATCAAACACTCAGTGGCATTCGGGTAATCAAGGGATTCAACGCCGAAAAGCAGGAGGCTACCATTTTTGAGAAAGGTGTTGAACGGCTCTTTCTTAATGTCAAAAGCAGTCTCACGACCACCAGTTTTGTGACCAGTTCGGGCAGCTTTTTACTTGGCGTGGCCTCGGTAGGTATTTTGGGTATTGGCGGTTATCAGATCATGAACGGGTCGCTTACAATTGGAGAATTGATACAGTTCATCCTGTTTCTTGGGTTTCTTATTGCTCCAATTGTTCAAATGAGTAACATCGGAAGTCAGCTTACAGAAGCTTTTGCTGGACTTGATCGGACGGAAGAGTTGATGTCGATTCCCTCTGAGGATGATCCTGAAATTCGTACCGAAAAAATTGGAGCCATTAAAGGAGATATCCGGTTTGAAAATGTTTCTTTCTCTTATGAGGAGGGTAAAGAGGTACTGAAGCAGGTCACCTTTGAGGCGCCAGCTGGATCACTTACTGCATTGGTTGGAAGTTCCGGATCAGGAAAATCAACTATTGCTGGATTGGCAGCATCCTTTTTGGTTCCGCAGTCCGGTACCATTACAGTCGATGGTATCGATCTGACAAAAATCTCTTTGGAAACGTTTCGAAGTCAACTGGGTGTGGTTCTCCAGGATGATTTTCTATTTGATGGAACGATTCGGGAAAATATCCTTTTCGCTCGACCTAAGGCCACTGAGCAGGAGCTTCAACAAGCTGTCGATGCGGCATACGTTCAGGAATTTGCAAGCCGGTTTGAAAAGGGTCTTGATACCGTAATTGGAGAACGCGGAATCAAATTGTCCGGAGGTCAGCGACAGCGCCTGACCATTGCCCGGGCTATTTTGGCCAATCCCAGAATCCTTGTTCTGGACGAAGCAACCTCCAGTCTCGATACTGAAAGCGAATCCTTAATTCAGGAGAGCCTAAAATCATTACTGAAGGGTCGTACAACATTTGTTATTGCGCACCGACTGAGTACGATTCGACAGGCTGACCAAATATTAGTTATTGAAGACGGCCGAATTGCCGAGCGTGGAACGCATGATGAATTGATAGAGAAAAAGGGTAGGTACTTTGAGTTGTACACCTACCAGGCTAGAATATAACCTCATTACGGTTTAACCGTATAAGACAATTTTTAGATGAAAAAGCTGATTTTTTTGTTTTTATGTTTTCAGGCGTCGCTGAGTTTTAGCCAACAGAAATTCACCATCAACGGGTATGTGCGTGACGCTACCAACGGTGAAACCCTCATTGGTGCAACCGTTTACATTGGCTCTATTGAGATAGGAGTTATTACCAATGAATATGGATTTTACGCGATTACTGTTCCTCCCGGTGCATACACCCTTCAGGTTTCTTATGTCGGATATGAATCTAAATCGGTTTCCGTT
>JBMSPY010000260.1:0-3655 GCA_049423005.1 Cyclobacteriaceae bacterium | reverse complement strand
CATAAGGATCAGCGCTGCCACGGCAGCACTGAATACCAGGATGCGGTTGGAAAGGTTCATAAAGAAGGGAGTTTGAAGGAGGGAATTGGATGGAAACGCAAATGATGAGGAGGGAAAAAGTGCAGAGGACCTTGGTGCAACGCTGAGGCCCCCTGCAACATTTTCTTCGGCCTATCTGAATGCAGACTGAACGTTTTTCAGTTCGCTGCTCGGATTACCGAATGTGGCTTTGACTACATTCTTGATTCCGGCAGCGATGACACTTACACCAGATACCGGGTTGTCAAAAATATTCCGACGATGACTTCGGATGGTACTCAACTCGGCAGCTGCGAGGTTGACGGAGTTCATGGCGTTTTTAAGTTCCGCAGACTTTGACTTCAGCACCTTCACCGACAAGTCAGGCAAGGGAGACTTGTATTCCGGAATGGTTGCCAGTGCATGGATTACCTCATCGAATGCCGCCAGGCGTGTAGCGTAATCGACACTGTGACCGCGTTTGGTTTTTGATGCGGCAGGTTCATTCGCGTCACTTGGCGGATCGGAGTTCACCCCATTGTTGTAAGCGGCCGCCTTGTTCAAGGCCACTTTCATCAGCCTACTGGTCGACTGATCGATGGACAGGTTTTTGATTTCACCGCGCAACCGTTTTACCAGCTGCTCCAGTTCGGTGAACGCCATCTTTCGATTACCGGAGGCGGTAGTCCAGGTTTTGCGGGCAACGATCACCGAAAGGTTTGCCGCTTCGGCTTCCGTAGCCAGTTTCCGGATGGCAGTGATGGTGAGGTTTTGGCGAGCGGGATTGTACTTACCCTCATAACCCGCGCAGATGCCAACGAGCTTCCCGAAGGCGGCTGCTTTTTTGGTGTATGACATAAAATGTGTCATTTAATGAATTGTAACGCGGATGGTTATCCACGCGGATGAAGAAAAAGCGCACTTTATTTCATGTTTATTTGATCATCCGCCGCAACCCAAAAGGGAGTGGCACGTTTGTAGGCACTGGTTTGAAAAATTCTGAAAAAATATTTTCCACCTCGGTGCCATTTATAAAATCGGGTGAAAAGGAATTCCCCGTTGATGGTCCGAATAAATTTCCCTGTTACCACAACACCAATTGATTCTGATACCTGTTCTACCGCCAGGCGTCCAATCCCTTTCGGTACGAACCAAAGTCCGTACGCTACCAACCCAATCGCAAACGATACGAACCAAAGTCCGTTCGATGCGAACCGAAACGCTAACGATACCAACCGAAGTCCGTTTGCTGCCAACCAAAACGCCAACAATGCCAACCAAAGTCCGTTCGATGCGAACCGAACTACTAACGATGCGAACCAAAGTCCGTACGCTACCAACCTAAATGCTAACGATACCAACCAAAGTCCGTTCGAAGCCAACCCAACCGCTGACAATAAGAGCTGAAGTGTATATAATTAAATAATAGTGTCCATAAATAAATATATATACATGGACATCCTCCTCACCCATTACCCCACCCCCTCGCCTTTACCACTTAGTTGCTTTAGAATGGACGCCAAACGATTTTAAATGGGTTTTAGGCAAAAAGAAAACCAATTAGAAAAGACAATGGGTGAACGGAAAGTCTATGGGATTGAATCCCTAATTCCACATCCGTGTATTGATATCAGGAATCAAAAAATTCCTAAGTCTCCTGAACATACCATTAAACCTATATTTGCGGACTTAAATCATTTTAATCCATGACAAATAGATTGTTGATCATTCTTGTACTGGTTCTGGCCACAGCTGGCCTGAGCATGGCGCAGTCTGCTGAAGGAGATCTTATTCTGGGCGTTTGGGAATCCGGCAGTGGCAAAGCGCGGGTAAAAATTGATAAACAGGGCGACAAGTATGTAGGAAGAATTGTGTGGTTGCGCGAACCCAACAATGAAGAAGGAAAACCAAAAGTGGATAAAAACAATCCGGATGAAAAATTGCGAAGCACTCCACTCCTGGGTTACCGCATGCTTAAAGATTTTATTTATACAGGTGAAAAAAATTGGGAAGAAGGCACTATTTATGATCCCGAGAACGGAAGCACCTACAGCTGTGAAATCACTATGACAGATGAAAATACGCTGGATGTGCGTGGTTTTATTGGTCTTTCGGTTTTTGGACGGACGGATGTTTGGAAGCGCGTTCAAATCAAAAAGAAATCATGATCCGAATTTCATTTCTGTTCTTTAGTCTATTAATAACGGCCTCTGCATGGGCGCAGGAAGCCGACACCACTGAAGTTGAAGACTTCAGCCAGTATGCCGATGCTGAGTTGGCCGGTGACGCCAAACGATTTGCAACTCAGAAAGTACTCGACCAAAGTCCGAACAAACTGATTTCGATTGGTTACGATTATCAGAGTTCCTACTTCATGGATTTGGGCGGATTGGGACCACCCGAGCGAGTAGACAATAGATTCAACACCGGACTTCGTCTTGCCGCTAACGTACCCATCATTTCCAGAAATAACCTCATTGTAAACCTTGGTGGAAACTATTGGGAAACGCGCTATCAGATCAAGGATTCAGAAAATCTGAACAACCCTTTAGCGCGTTCGCTCAACAAGTATGGTTTGCGTACCATGGGATTCAGCACAACGATCTTCAAACCCTTCAATGAAAAACAATTGTTGTTGGTAGTGGCGCAGGCTGATTTAAACGGCAACTACAGTCTAAACAACATTCAACCATTGAAATACACCAGGTATTCAGTATTGTCTGTCTATGGTTGGAAGATGCACGACCGACTGATCTACGGATTTGGATTGGCGCGAACGTATCGGGCGGGTGAACAGAATGTGATACCACTTTTCATGTACAATTACACCTGGCCTTCACGCAAGTGGGGTGTTGAAGCCATCTTCCCCGCACGGGCTCATTTGAGACGGACGTTTAATTCACGCTCGATGGGATTCTTCGGCTACGAGTTGGAAGGACAAACCTACCGCATCGCGAATCGAGGGAATGAGTTTGATCAGGGCTTACCGGATCAGGCCTTACCGATTAATCCGGATAATGTGGAGTTACGCAGAAGTGAAATGCGTGTTCGTCTGATGTACGAACGCTCCATCAAAGATTTTATATGGGTCTCTGTTCAGGCTGGAGTGCGCGCCAACTGGCTGTTTAACCTGGACCAGGGAGAATTTTACCGTGGCTTTACCGGCAACCAGCCTTACCTGGCTGAAAACAAAATCGGAAATCCGCTGTACATCAATTTTTCGATCAACCTGGTTAGTCCGTAAGGAATTCTTACTTGCCGTTGATTCCAGCTGCTACCGCGTGATGAAATTCCTGATGTCGTCCGTTAATCTATTGAAATCAGGTTCATGTAGATACATCATGTGGCCGGCTTCGTAGTAGGTCATGGTCGCACGATCTTGCAGAATGCCATTTCTTCCAAACGTGTACTCCGCATCGAAGAAGGGTGTAATCAGATCGTAGTAGCCGCTGGCTACCAGCACACGCAAGTCTTTATTCTTTCTCATGGCTAGCCCCAGTTTCCTGGATACATTCACGTAAGAGGGTTCATAGTAGGAACCTTCGGGCACATTTCTCCACCGCCACTTCGCGCCCAGCTCATTGTTTGATGTCAGGTAGGGACGGTCCATCGTCACATTCAGATTTGTAGCCAGGTA
>JBMSPY010000259.1:0-3706 GCA_049423005.1 Cyclobacteriaceae bacterium | reverse complement strand
ATTTGCCAAAAAATCTTGTAGAAGCAGCCCGTAAAAAAGATTATGGTCGCTATGCCGATCCGAAAAGGGGAGACCTTATTGTTGGGTTCATCACCACCAACGACATTACCGGAGGTAATTCTGGTTCTCCCGTGATTAATGGTAAGGGTGAGTTGATTGGATTGGCTTTTGATGGAAACTACGAGGCACTAAGTCACAAAATTGCCTTTGACAAGGACCTCAACCGCACAATTTGTGTCGATATCCGATATGTTTTGTGGTGTATGGAAAAGTTAGGAGGCGCTAAGCACCTGGTGGATGAGCTTACGCTGCGTTAAACGCACTATTTATCAACAAGCGATATAGGAAAAGCCGGAGAAATCCGGTTTTTCTTGTTACCACAATTGTCTATTTTTCACGGCCCAAAAAAAGGGTTATTTAAACCACATAATTACTTATGAGCATTCAATGGAAAGGCGTTATGCCGGCACTGACAACTAAGTTCAAGGCCAACGATTCTCTGGATTTTGATCTCTTTAATAAAAACCTCCAGGCTCAGCTGGATGCGGGCGCTGACGCAATTATTTTAGGCGGCTCTCTTGGCGAAGCCAGTGTACTTACAGCAGATGAGAAATTTGCGCTGGTACAGTTTGCAGTCGGAAAAGTAGCTGGACGCATTCCGGTGATAATGAATATTGCTGAGGGGAGTACCCGTGAAGCAGTCCGCCAGGCTGCCGAAGCAAAAAAATGTGGCGCGAAAGGTTTGATGTTGCTTCCGCCCATGCGCTACAAATCTGATGAGCGCGAAACCGTCGAATATTTTAAGGCTGTTGCCGAGTCCACCACGTTGCCCATCATGATTTACAACAACCCGGTGGACTACAAAATAGAGGTTACCCTGGATATGTTTGAGGAATTGAAACCGTATGCCAACATCCAGGCGGTAAAAGAATCTACGCGTGACGTCACAAACGTTACGCGCATGATCAATCGTTTTGGCGACCGCTTCAAATTGCTTTGCGGCGTAGATACACTCGCAATGGAAGAATTGCAAATGGGTGCTGACGGCTGGGTAGCCGGCCTTGTGTGTGCCTTCCCACGTGAAACGGTGGCCATCTACCGACTGGTGAAATCAGGACGTGTAGCAGAGGCGCTTCCGATTTACCGGTGGTTCATGCCGCTGTTGGAACTCGACATTCATCCGAAGTTGGTACAGTACATCAAGCTTGCTGAAACGGAAGCAGGAATTGGATCTGAGATGGTTCGAGCGCCGCGATTGCCGTTGATCGGTGAGGAGCGGGAGCGCATCCTGAACATCATCCGCACCGGTATCAAAAACCGTCCTGCATTACCGGATTATCTGTCGATTAAGATCTAAGTATCGTCCAACCACATGACCGATTTAGCAAACAGAGTAGATGGTGTCATGCGCCGTTCGCGTGCCGCTTTTGAAACTTACCGCACCCTTACTGGAAAAAAACGTGCTGAATTTTTGGATGCCATCGCAGCCGCCATCGAAGCAGATAGCGCTTTGATTGTTTCAGCAGCCATGAAAGAAACCAATCTACCCGAACCACGTTTGGCCGGTGAGCGCGCTCGTACGTGCAACCAACTGCGCCAGTTTAGCGCCATGTTGCGTGAAGGTTCTTGGGTAGAGGCACGTATCGATACGGCTCTTCCAGACCGACAGCCCTTGCCAAAGCCGGATATTCGTAAAATGCTGGTTCCGATCGGACCAGTAGTGGTCTTTGGAGCAAGTAACTTCCCCATGGCCTACTCTACAGCTGGTGTGGACACGGCTTCAGCACTTGCCGCAGGATGTAGCGTAGTCCTCAAAGGACATCCCGCCCATCCTGAAACGTCGCGAATGGTGGCTGCGCTGATTTCGAAAGCAGCAACTGCCACAGGCCTACCTGCGGATGTGTTCATTCACGTCGAAGAGCCTGGGTTTGAAATTGGAAAAGCGCTGGTACAGCATCCGCTTACCAAGGCCGTTGGCTTTACCGGATCTTTTTCAGGAGGTAAAGCCTTATACGATTATGCTCAGCAACGAAGCGAGCCCATCCCGGTATTTTCTGAGATGGGTAGTATCAATCCTGTTTTTCTGTTGTCCGGTGCGTTGACTGCCCGTCCGACTCAAATCGCTGATCAGTACGCTGCGTCCATTACCCAAAGCGTTGGACAGTTTTGTACCAATCCCGGATTACTACTGAGCGTCAAGGGAAGTGAATTGGAGGTTTTCAAAAAAGAACTCGCCGCACGAATGCAACAAATTGCCCCTGCGCCGATGTTGCACGAAGGCATATCGAAAAGTTTTTATTCCAAACGCTCAGAAGCACTTAAACAAAAAGGCGTTCATCTGATTGTTCAGGCTTCGGAAGCGCAACCAGAAGGGCAGGGAGTTCCTACGTTGGCTTCGGTAAGTGGAAAAGATTTCTTGGCAAATCCACATCTGAGTGAGGAAGTCTTTGGTCCCTATTCACTCCTGGTTGAAGCGGATAACTTGCAGGAATTACTTCAGATTGCTGCACAATTACCCGGTCAGTTGACTTCAACGCTTATTGGTGAAGATTCTGATTTGCAGGGATCTGCTGCACTGATTCATGTACTTTCTGATAAAGCAGGACGATTGATAATTAATGGAGTGCCAACCGGCGTGGAGGTATGTCCTTCGATGCACCATGGCGGACCTTTTCCGGCCACCACCGATTCCCGCTTTTCGTCAGTGGGCATTGATGCCGTTAAACGTTTTGTCCGTCCGCTCAGTTATCACGCCTTTCCGGAGGATCTGCTACCGGAAGAATTGAAAAGCTCAAATCCGTTGGGAATTTGGAGATTGTATAACAACGAATGGTGTAAATAATTATCGATGTCAAAGACCTTTTTTTGTATCGATGCCCACACCTGCGGAAATCCCGTGAGGGTTGTGGCTGGTGGCGGACCACCGCTGATTGGAAAAAACATGAGCGAAAAGCGTCAGCATTTTCTGCGCGAGTACGATTGGATCCGAAAGGGTCTCATGTTCGAACCCCGTGGACACGATATGATGAGCGGAAGTATTTTGTATCCGCCGTCGGATCCTGCCAATGACGTTGGTGTTTTGTTTATTGAGACCAGCGGCTGTCTGCCGATGTGTGGTCACGGTACCATTGGGACCGTCACCATTGCCATCGAGCATGGATTGGTGATTCCAAAAACTCCAGGAGTATTGAATCTTGAAGTTCCTGCCGGTTTGGTTCGAATTGAATACAAGCAGGAGGGAAAGAAGGTGAAGTCGGTGAAGATCCGAAATGTAAAAGCTTATTTGGCGGCAGAAGGAATTACCGCTACGTGTCCGGAGTTGGGAGAACTTACGCTGGATGTTTCTTATGGTGGTAATTTCTATGCCATCGTTGATGTTCAAAAGAATTTTCCGGGATTGGAGCACTTTAAAGCTGATCAGATGACTCCCGAAGCTTTCATCACAGTCGCAGTTGCTGCAACGGCGGCGAGTCTCATTGTGAGAGGAATACGACAGTTGGTCGTACTCACTCCTCGGCAACGTTTCGAAGTGGCGATGCTGACGGGTGCAATGTTCGCGTGGACCGGCCTCTATTGGGGTGCGCAGCTGGGCTGGGTTCCGGCGGAGGAGGCCAATAACTACGCGTTGGAACCTCTGGTCGTCGTCGGGCTACTGGCGTCCGACATGGGACGATCGCGCTCGTCCACGTTGAAAGTCTTCGTCGGA
>JBMSPY010000258.1:0-3710 GCA_049423005.1 Cyclobacteriaceae bacterium | reverse complement strand
CTTGCTGCAATTCCCAAGGTCTAGGGCGTCGTTTACTTTGCAACATTTCCACGTTCATCTAGCCTTGGAGTGGAGCTGCGTAAAAACTATCATGATCACCTGATCCTCCGGACATCCTGTTAAGGCAGCCAGTTTAGCCGCTGCCTTTTTCTTGTTTTCAACCTGAACTGTACGCATGTAGTACGATCCCTGATAGTTCACCTCCCGAATATGCTTGATTAAATTTTCAAGGGTCTCCTCCGGCAGAAAGCAATAGTATCCGTTTTCCAGATTAATGTAATCGGGTTTAAGCCGATAGCCTTTGCGGATACCTAACCAAAATTTTTCATCTCCCGCAAGATCAGAAGCGGGTATATGTTGGTGGCGGGCCATCCATGTATCCATTGAAAAGGAAGGTGTGAAGGTTCCCAAGCCAAGTAGGGAAAGACCTTTCAAAAAGGTTCGCTTGTCCATAATCAAATATAATCTTTCCAGTGAACGATACCACCTCAAATTGGATGAAGGGAACCTATCTTTTGTGCTATAGACCTACTTTTTCCAAAGTAGATAATCTATTCCAACTCGAATGCGGTACCGCTCAGCATATCCATCATCGGGTAACTGTCGGCCCCAATCAATAAGAGTAAGCACATAACTTTGAGCGCGATCTGAAATTTTTACAGATTTTTCTATTCCCGTAAGAACATGATTCCTCCGAACTTCTACACCCTCCTGATCCTGAACGAGGCGCTCTAATTCAGTCAAAACTGAAAACCCATACTTCCAGGAATAATCAAAGGCCAATCGACCACCGTAGTATTTTCCGTAGCCAATACGCTGCGTCCAGCCGCACAAAACCGTAATTCCGGAACCGGTTGTAAAGCCTATGGACGGATACAAATCAGTAGTTAAGGAACTCGAAAATGGCCGAATAATGCCCATGCTCAGCGCTACCGAAATAGCCTTAGGGCTGCGAAGAGCAGAATCAGATCGGATCCATTTTTTAAAAAAGTGTTCCTTTTGGGAATGAAGGTCCGAGATGGCCTGAATGCCGCGGTTCAGCATTTCCTCCTTACCAGAAAAATGATTGATTGCCGGAAAAGGATCCAAGGCATTAAATCCAGAAAGTTCCTTCAGCTTTTCATCAGGACTTTCATTCACCAATTGTCGGGTTAGAGACCATTCACCGGAAGCCACCCTGTTCACCTGATTGGAAATGACCTCCTCTGCCAGCGAACTAAATAGCGATAGCGAATCAGAAGTTAACGAATCTACAGATAGAATACCCGGTCGATGTAGTGAGTCCTGCAAATAGTTCAAGACCTTTAAAAACGAATATCCAGGATTTTCAAAATTTTTTTGAGCTACGGCCTCACTACATCCTATAGCTGTAGTCATAAGAATAAAAAACAAGGTGCGGTACTTCATGCTCAACTTTTTACAAATGTGCATGTACTACCGGCTCGGTGTTAGCCGAAATGGGGATACTCTATCAACCCTGAAGAATCTTTACTTCTCCCCAGTGGTAAGTTTGCGAATCAGATTTGTCTCGGACGTATCATATGGAGATCCGTCTTTTCTTAAGATATCGTGAAACCAAACCGGCGGCTCACTGCCATCAGGCCGGGGATCACTCCAGGCGTAAATGGTATTGGTTTTGCCGGAAACAAAACCCCAGTTGTAGGCAGCAATATTTTGCTGCTTCAGCATTGGTAAAATATTCTGAAAACGACTTCCGCGTGTTCGTGCCATATATTCCGTACAAAGCAAAGGCTTATTCAAAGTCCGTAACGTATCGATCAGCCGCTGATGGGCAGACGGTTCATTATAGTTGTGGTAGGTAATAACATCCGATTCTTCCAGACAAATACGATTTATTTCCTTCAAGTCATCATTCCAGTAACCAACGGACAGTGGCTGAGACGGATTTACCGAGCGTGCCCAGGCAAAAACATTTTTCAACAAGGGAATAGATCGATCTCCGTAACCAGAATTTCCGGGTTCGTTGTACAAATCCCAAAGAAGAATACGCTCATCATTTCCAAACCGGGTCAGCACCGCTTTAACATACTCCTCCAAAACAGGCATTAAGGTTGAATCCTGATATAGCGCGTCGCCCGGATCACGCAACCAGCCACTGTTATGGATACCTGGCTTAGGATCGGGTTGACGACCTATCTGAAATAAAGGATTCCAACAATCATCAAATAAGGTAAACATGGTGATGATCCCATGACGGTCTGATATTTTTAAATAGTGGTCCACTCGATGAAAAAATGCCTGCGGATCCTGACGCCACGCCGCATGATGCAAATAAACGCGCATGGAATTAAAACCAATGTCTTTCGCCCACCTCAACTCGCGATCAATGGTTACCGTATCAAAAGTTTCAGCCTGCCACATTTCCAGTTGATTGATGGCCGAACTTGGAATGAAATCACTCCCACGTAACCAGCCTTTGGTTGCATACCAGGCGTTGGCTTGGTCTGGAGTCCAAACCTTGCGAGGAGAAGTAATTGGAGATTTTTCTGGCCTACAGGAGAATCCTATTAACGCGAAAGTCAGAAAAATTAGAATCTGAATACGAAGCATAGAAATTTATTCTGGAAGTTCTTTACGAATCAAATTCAACACAGCCACAGACGCCAGTTGAATGTTTAGTAGCCGATCTTTAGAAAGTTGAAGTTTTTTAGCAACAGTTTTCTGTTTGTCCGAATAAGCAATCCATACCGTACCCACAGGTTTTTCCGGTGTAGCTCCTCCAGGCCCTGCAATACCACTGGTTGCTACACCTACGTTAGTATTGAATCGAGCCCGAACAGCCGAAGCCATTTCACAAATGGTTTGCTCACTTACAGCGCCATACTTTTCCAATGTTTCAGGTCTAACTCCCAACTGACTCATTTTGATTTCATAGGCGTAAGGAATCATACTACCTAAGAAATATTCAGAGGATCCAGGAACAGAGGTGATCAGATGAGAGAGATACCCGCCGGTGCAACTCTCCGCTACAGATAACGTGAGATTTTTATCTTTTAACATTCTTCCTATAACAATCTCGAGAGACTCATTCGCGAGACTATAGATGTATTCTGGGATAAGCGCTTGTAACTTATTTACCCAGGCTTGCGTTTCCATCTTCATAGCCTCCAGACTTGCTCCAGTTGCTGTAAGCCGTAGCTTAACCTGTCCAAGGCTGGGCAGGTAGGCAAGCCTAATGTGTTGGGGCAAAGAACGCTCCCAATCCTTAATCAGGTCAGCCAAAAATGATTCACCAATGCCAGCAGTCCGGACAATCTGATGATGAATAACAGGTAGATCAAATCGTTTTTTCAATCGAGGAATAACCTGCTCCTCCATCATTATTTTCATTTCATGAGGCACACCAGGCATGGAAACAAAAACAACTCCTTGCTCATCAAACCACATTCCTGGAGCTGTTCCGGCACGATTGGTAATCTTCTGACAGTTCAGTGGAAGACTTGCCTGAAGGCGATTGAGTTCGGTGAGTTCGCGTCCGCGACTTTTAAAAAACTCAGTAACCTCCTGCAACGCCTCATCGTGAATGGCCACACCCACATTAAAAAATTTAGCCAGACAGGGTTTGGTTAGGTCATCGTTGGTTGGGCCAAGTCCGCCGGTGATCAGTACAACATCGGCCCGCTTTCGGGCCAAATCAAAGGCGGATAAAATATCAGCCTCATGGTCGCCAACGCTGGTCTTCAAGGTTA
>JBMSPY010000257.1:0-3722 GCA_049423005.1 Cyclobacteriaceae bacterium | reverse complement strand
GTGGGAGGAAAAAGCGAAAGAAACTGACTGTAATTAGTCAAGCGAGCCCGGGGATCCTTCTCAATGTAATCCAGACAAAAGGAAAGTGCCATGTCGCCATGATGGTGGTGATGACCATAGGTTTCTCCATCGGTAGCTACATGAACCAATTGAGGTTGATCCGTGTTTGGATCCAATTCAGATAATAGTCGCTCAGCAAAATTTCGTCCATCGTAGAGTAGACCATTAAAGGCAATAGCCTGTGAAGCATCACCGTCGTAGAAAAATAAGTTTATTGCCTTACCCGAAGGAAGCATGCAGCGGTAAGCACGCTTCGTGTTTAAGGTCTGTTCGTTGATTTCTGTCCAATCTGATTCACCTGGTTTCCGAATAGCAGCTGCTTGTCGAGGAGCCAGGACCGTATAGTAAATGCCATGGTCAGCCAATACCTCCAACGTCTCCGTATCAACAGCCGTCTCAGCCAGCCACATTCCTTGAGGCTTTCGTTTGAACCGACGCTCAAAATCACGTATACCCCACACAACCTGAGTGACCTTGTCGCGACGATTGGCCAACGGCATGATGATGTGGTTGTAAACCTGGGCTAACGCCGATCCGTGACCATCAAAGAGTTGAAGACTCTCCTTATCGGCCGCTAAACTGCCTTCATAAGCCGCCCGATCATTCATTTCCATCCACGACAGCAGCGGTGGACCGAAATTGAAACTCATCCGGGAATAATTGTTTTGAATCTTTTTAATCGAACGCTGGTCTCCAGCCAGAATTCTGGAAGAAGCGTTAGGGGCATAGCACTCTGCAGAAATCCGTTCATTCCAATCGTGGTACGGATGGGCAGAGTCTTGTAATTCAATGACTTCCAACCAGGCATTTTCGCGTGGGGGCTGGTAAAAATGTCCGTGAATACAAACAAAACGATTGGGTGCTGGAGTCATCTTTCTATGGAGACTATCTAAATGTTTGGAAATATAATCAGGTGCCTATTGTCAGCCTCACTTCTTTCTAAAAATGGCCACGGCCAGGGGTGGTAAAGCCAAAGAAAGCGATTGGGCATGCCCATGGTAACCATGAGTGGTGGTGGTTATCGTTCCATTAATAACCCCACTACCTCCATACTGAGGTCGATCGCTGGTGAAGACTTCCTCCCAATCACCCGCCTCAGGAACGCCAATATGGTATTGGTGACGAACTATAGGCGTAAAATTGATCACAACTATGAGTTGGTCTTCCTTCTTATCAGAGTTTCGCTGGAAAGCCATTACGCTATTTTCCCGATCGGAATAGTCAATCCACAGAAATCCTTGAGGCTCAAATGCAAAACGCCACAGGGCAGCTTGTTGCTTGTAGAAGGAATTTAAATCTGACAAAAGGTTAAACAATCCTTTATTCAATGGTCTATTCAAGAGATCCCACCGCAAGCTGGAATCATGATTCCATTCTTCATATTGACCAATTTCTCCGCCCATGAAAATCAACTTTGTTCCGGGATGTACATACATATAGGCAAATAACAACCTCAGGTTAGCAAACATTTGCCACTCATCACCAGGCATCCGGGAAAGCAAACTACCTTTACCATGTACCACCTCATCGTGTGAAAGCGGTAGCATAAAATTTTCAGTAAAGGCATAGATAATGCTAAATGTTATGTCATTCTGATGGAACTTTCGGTGAATCGGATCTTTACGCAGGTACATCAACGTATCGTGCATCCATCCCATCATCCATTTCTGACCAAAGCCAAGTCCACCCATAAACGTCGGACGTGAAATTCCTGGCCAGGCTGTAGACTCTTCAGCAATAGTAATAGCATCCGGGTGAGCGCCATAGACAGCAACATTAAGCTCCTTTAAAAACTGAATGGCCTCCAGATTTTCATTACCGCCATGACGGTTAGGAATCCATTCACCTGGTCGACGTGAATAATCGAGGTAAAGCATAGAGGCCACTGCATCTACACGAATTCCGTCGATATGAAAACGCTCCAACCAGAATAAAGCATTGCTGATCAAAAAGGCCCGAACTTCATTTCGACCATAATTGTAGATGTAACTGCTCCAATCCGGATGAAATCCCTGTCGGGGATCGGCATGTTCAAAAAGATGAGTGCCATCAAAACGAAATAATCCGTGCATGTCACCTGGAACTAATTCATTGATCATTTCCCGGTAGGTCAACGAACGATTGCCCTCCTTCGGGTTGCGGCGCCAGCTTCCTGCATGAACTTCATAAACAGCCATTGGCTGTGCTGTACCTGCCTTTTGCTTCCGCACCTCCATATATTGCTGATCACTCCAGACATACTCATGGTCCCATACGATGGAAGCTGTCCGCGGAGGTAATTCGTGGTAAAATCCAAATGGATCTGCTTTCTCCAGATAATCATCATGTGGAGAAATGATGGCGTACTTGTAGACTTCACCTTTACCGATATGTTCAAAAAATCCTTCCCAGATCCCCGACTCATCCCAACGTGGCCGCAGCTGATGTTGACCTGCAGTCCAATAATTAAAGTTTCCTATTACGGATACCTGTTTGGCACTTGGGGCCCAAACTGCAAAATAGGTTCCTGTTTTACCTTGAAAATGAACTACATGAGCACCCAATTTATCGTAGAGCCGATAATGCTTTCCATCCTTGAAAAGATGAATATCAAAATCACTCAGCAAGGAAAACGATTCAGGATGGGTCGAATAACTATCCAAAGATTTTTTTGTCATTTCGCAAATTCGACCAAAAGTTACGGAATTGACCCGGAATACGGCCATCAAAAAGCAAATGGTCATTTGGCCGGAACGGACTAAATTGCATAGGTTAATAGCGCAACCGATTGTATGTTCAAATTACCTTCAATCGTTCTTATAGCCATCAGTTTGTTTGTTGGATCTTTTTCTGAAAAAGGAGTTACCTTTCTAAAGAAAAAAAAGAGCGTTCGACCAATTTATCATCGCGGCTACTATAAAAACCATATCTATAAAAGGCACCCAAAGTTTGGCCTATTTCGAATCGCCAGGTTTGAAAAACAAGGAGTCAAAAGGATACCTGTACCAAAATAAATACCTGGACTTCACGCTCAGCAAATAAACCGATCACATGAATAAAAGATTTCTACTCAACCAAACCCTTTCAGGCTTTCTGATTTTGGTCACCCTGATTGGATGCACTAAGTCGGAACAAAAACGAACGGTAGGAGTTTTGGCCGACTCAGCCATGGTCGTATGTGCACATCCCGCAGCAGCTGAAATTGGATTGAGTATTTTAAAAAAAGGTGGAAATGCCATCGATGCGGCAGTTGCCACCGAACTGGCCCTAATGATCGGATTTCCGGAAGCAGGAAACATTGGCGGAGGTGGATTCCTGATTTTCAGGGATAGTGTTGGAAATACGTACGCGCTTGACTTTAGGGAAAAAGCTCCTGGTGCAGCCACAACCGACATGTACCTGGATAAGGATGGAAACGTGATACCCGGACTTAGCATCAGTGGACATTTAGCAGCTGGTGTTCCTGGAACCGTCGACGGCTTATTTACGGCCCATCAGCGCTTTGGGCGATTGCCTTGGAAGGATCTTGTTCAGCCTACGATCGATTTGGCCAAGACAGGAATTGCGTTAACCAAACGTGCGGCCAGCAATCTCAATCGCATTCAGGAGGATCTGAGAAAATACAATACGATACAACCGGATTACTTACTTGGAAACTGGAAGGAGGGCGATACGCTGAAATG
>JBMSPY010000256.1:0-3735 GCA_049423005.1 Cyclobacteriaceae bacterium | reverse complement strand
TCGATTTTGGCATTTTTCAATTCAGCCAATGCTATGGTTGAGCATGTGGAAAAGCGCAGTGTTTACGGAATTAAGCCTCGTAACGCCGAGCAGGCTTTTGCCATTCATGCTGTTTTGAAGCCAGAGATTAGTCTGGTAACCATGCAAGGTGTTGCCGGAACAGGTAAGACATTGATTGCGCTAGCTGCTGCGTTGGAGCAAAAAAGAGAATTCAAGCAAATCTATCTTGCGCGTCCGATTGTTCCTCTAAGTAATAAGGATATAGGCTACCTTCCAGGGGATATCAAATCCAAGCTTAATCCATACATGGAGCCCTTGTGGGATAATCTTAAATTCATCCAAAATCAGTACAGCGAAAGTGATAAGGAGTATTCTAAAATCACGGAGATGTTGAATAACGAAAAGTTAGTGATTACTCCTTTAGCGTATATCCGCGGAAGAAGCTTATCCAACATCTGCTTTATCGTTGATGAGGCCCAGAATCTTACGCCTCATGAAGTGAAAACAATCATCACCAGGGCAGGAGAAAACACAAAAATTATTTTCACCGGGGACATTCATCAAATTGATACCCCGTACTTGGATAGTCAGAGTAACGGATTATCATACCTGATTGATCGGATTAAAAATCATGAGCTCTACGCTCACATTACTTTGGAAAAAGGTGAACGCTCCGGATTGGCCAACCTGGCCAATGAACTTTTGTAACGGATTTTTAGGCCTTACCCAATGCCTTCAGCATGGATTCGCCAATCAGGGCTGGTGACTCCACAACGTGGATGCCGCACTCGCGCATGATTTTCATTTTAGCTGCCGCTGTATCTTCGGCTCCGCCAATAATCGCTCCGGCATGCCCCATACGACGACCGGGAGGGGCTGTCTGGCCGGCAATGAATCCTACTACCGGCTTTTTGTTACCATTCTCTTTAATCCAACGGGCAGCAACAGGTTCATAATTACCTCCAATTTCTCCAATCATTACGATGCCGTGGGTATCCGGATCGTTCATAAGCATTTCAACAGCTTCTTTAGTAGGTGTTCCAATAATTGGATCTCCACCAATACCAATGGCTGTGGTGATCCCTAATCCCGCTTTCACAATTTGATCAGCTGCCTCATAGGTCAGCGTTCCAGATTTAGAGACAATACCAATGTTTCCTTTTTTGAAAACGAAGCCTGGCATAATACCCACCTTTGCCTCACCGGGGGTAATGACGCCCGGACAATTCGGACCGATCAAGGTAACATTTCTTTCCTTGATGTATTTTTTAGCGATCATCATGTCTTTTACGGGGATACCCTCTGTGATCGCTACAATTACCTTAATTCCTGCATCTGCGGCCTCCATGATAGAATCGGCTGCAAAGGCCGGTGGCACAAAGATGATCGAAACATCTGCCCCAGTCTTTTCAACAGCCTCCTTTACCGTGTTGAAAACAGGTCTTCCCAGGTGTTCCTGACCGCCTTTTCCGGGAGTTACCCCTCCAACTACGTTGGTGCCGTATTCGATCATCTGTCCCGCATGAAATGAACCTTCAGAGCCTGTAAAGCCCTGGACAATTACCTTGGAATTTTTGTTTACCAATACGCTCATGATCCGTTTTTTAGATTGAAGTGAGGCAAAAATAGCTGATTATACTCCTGTACCAAAATGAAAAACCCCGGACGAGACCGGGGTTTTTTAAGAATCGATAGCGAACGATTATTTAGGTTCTTTTAGCTTGTTTCTAAGCAAGAACTCTTCGTAAGCCTCTTTATAAGAATCAACATCAGGAGCCAAACGTACGGCATCCTCGTAGGCGGCGATGGCGTCGATGATCAGCTTATGCTCTTCATAAAATCCCGCAAGAATAAATTTGTTAAGAGCATTTTCTTCTGTTAAGTCAAATTCAGCAAGCTCAGTCTTAATTTTCTGAACCTGGGCATTATCCTTCATTTTGTGGATGATGTACTCCCTGGAGGAAGATCGGGACTCTGCCTTGGAGCGAACCTTCACCATGATATCTGGCTCGGAGGCTAATTTCGGATTAGAAAGATCAACGACAACTTGCTGATCGGCTGTCTCCTGCTCCATCAACAGATCACCAAACATATTTTCCATACGTACGACAAATGGACCACCTTGACCAGCTTTGGTCTCCCACTTTATGATGGCCGCATTGTTATAAACTTTTGTATGAGGTTGCTCAGGAAGAAAAACCTTAATGTCGTCAAGTCCGCGGTGTACGGCTCCTGTTGCACTTAATCGGTTGCGTTTGGCTTCAGTTGAATTGCTAGACAAAATAAACTCGGTGTATTTGCTCATGACACTAGCACCGGTTTTCATTCCGGAAGTCAGATCCTTAACCGCATATGTACCTGCTTGCTTTAATTCCTTCGGTGAACCGCTTGAGCTGTGCACCAGGGCAACGTAGCTGTTTTCACCTAGAATGATAACATCGGTTTCCTTAAGACCTGTACCTGTCTTGAGTGGCTGACGGGTTTCTCCCGTTTTGACTTCCGCTTGTCCCTTATTGGCAAAAACCTTGAAAACGCTGGCATTTTGACCAAATCCAGGAATAGACAGAATAGCTGCAATAACTGTCAAAATCGCTAAGTTTCTCTTTTTCATATGGTTACGTAATAGATTCGAATTTACTAAAATTCCCAAAATCAAACTTTGTTTCCTTTTGAGACCTTAGAAATGACCCTTTTTTGAAGGTATTCATAAAATCTCATTATACCACCGTAGTAGAGTTCAAAACACGTGCCAACTAATGCTGCCGCGGCCAGGGTTAGTGTAAAGTCCAGTTTAAGGCTAAAATAACTGAAGGCCAGCAGCATCACTACCGAGAAGAGTACAAAAATGGCAACCTGTACCAAAATGGAAATAAGATCAAACCAAAGGGGTAAATGTTCTTCAATTTTGAAGAATAGGGCACTTGTTAAGAGAACCACCATAATCGAAATCAAAACAGATTGCCATAGGGGCATAGAATCGACATAATCTTCCTCCAGGACCATAGAAACTGCATTGGCGTGGACAACCACCCCATACATATCCGGACGACTTCTTCCGGCGTAATTAACATTCAGCGGTGTAAAAAATTTATCTTCCCAGGAGCGGTCGGTGATGTCGTTACCATGGAACCCAAAAATCACCACTTTATCCTTGATCATATCTTCGGTGAAACTAGTTGAATCAAGTGCTTGATAGGTATCCAAGAACTGATACCGACCACTGTAATTTCCGGCAGTAGCGCCATAAAAATCAGGTGTGTTTCCCCGATAGTTGATTACTTCTTTTTCATTTCCTCTTTTCAAGAATTTCCAGGCCTTGGTTGAATCGTAAAGCATGGCCATCTTAACTGAAAAGGCGTATTCTGGATTGCCATTTACTTCGATCATTGGAGTAAACTGTCGGCATAGCTTAAGGTCTTCCTGGTGGCTGGCATCGGTATCCAGATTGACAAACCCTTCATCTGAATTGAGTCTCAAAAAATCATCAGAGTGCTCAATTGAATCGTAAATGGCAACATCACCAAATTTTTCCACCAAACCTTTTGTCTGATGAAGCTTTTGGGCCATCACTACTTTTATGCCTTTGTCCTCAGCTTCCTGAATGGCTGAGTGGAACTTGAAGTTTTGTTCAAAATCAAAAGCTTGCGGACAATTTATAGAATCCCGCACCGGACATGAAAAGATGATATCGAGGCCAATTACTTTAGGATTGTGTTTGATGATATTGCGAAGCTG
>JBMSPY010000255.1:0-3736 GCA_049423005.1 Cyclobacteriaceae bacterium | reverse complement strand
CTTCAGCGCTCCATATCCGGTGAGCATTCCGTAGGTATACTGGCCGTTTAATTTTAGTTTTTCGACCAGTCGCTGTCGGACGTCGTATAGGGCTCGCGCAATACCTTTGCCACGATAATGTGGATGTGTTCCAATGTCCAGACCGTACAGCCACTCTGCTGCTGGCTGATGTGTATTTAAAAAGCCACCGTCGAGCACCTCCAGAAAGGTATGGTGATCCTCCAGGTCAAGGTCAAACCGCATGGTTGTGGTCATACCTACAACCTGGTTGCCTGCCAAGGCTACAAATTGTCCCTCTCGAAAAATTTTTAAGTGATTCAGGTAATGCTCCTTACGAAATAAGGATGCTTCGGAAAGGGTAGGGAAGACCAATTTTTGGAGTTCCTCTAACTGACCTGCATGCTCAACTTCTGTTTGACGAATGACAATTCCATTACCCAACTCCACACTTATGCCAACCCCAGTCATCCTTTTATTATTTTTTCTTTGCAGCAGTCAGGCGAAGTAATTCAGACCTCAGAATGTTTAATCCCTTCATGAGCTGAGGGCGGCTAATCACAAGGGGACTTAGAATTCGGATGACATTGCCATTAACCCCGGCATTAATAATCAGCAGTCCTTTAGCAGTGCATGCGGTCAGTAATTGTTTGGCTAAATCGCCATCGGGTTGGTGCGGATCATTATTCTTTACCAATTCAATGGCAGCCATGGCTCCAAGTCCGCGAACATCTCCAATTGCAGGAACTTCCCGTTTTAGTTTTTTGAAAAAATTCACCACTGTCTTCCCAACTTTTTCCCCTTTTGAATTGATGTCAATTTTTTTCATGTATTCAATGGTAGCCAGCGAAGCTGCGCAGGCGACTGGATTTCCTGGGTAGGTTCCGCCTAAGGTACCTTTTGTGGTCTTGTCCATAATAGACGCATTCCCGATCACGGCTCCAATGGGCATTCCGCTTCCCATAGACTTCGCCCATGTAGAAAGGTCTGGAATTACGCCATAGTGTTCATAGCTGGCCCATTTACCTGTTCGGCCAAATCCTGTTTGTACTTCATCGATGATGAGCAGGATTCCATATTTCTTACAGATTTTGTGAAGACCACGAACGTATTCAGTTGGAGCTACTACAAAGCCGCCTTCACCCTGGACCATCTCGATGACCACGGCTGCTACATGGGTAGCATCAACCATCGTGTGTAGGTAATCTTCAAACGCTCGAAGTTCACGCTTTACGAAAGCTTCCAAGGAAAGTCCATCGTTACGCTTGTAATAATCTGGAAAAGGGATCCGATAGACTTCGGGAGCATAGGGTCCACATCCGATTTTATTTCCGGTTTTGCTGGTCAGCGTCATGCTCATCATGGTTCGACCATGAAAAGCTCCCGTGTAGCAGATAATTCCCTGTCTGCCGGTAGCTTGTCGGGCAATCTTAATAGCATTTTCAATGGCCTCAGCTCCACTGTTCGTTAACAAAACTTTTGTATTCTTTCCATGGGGGAAAAGTGTAGCTAGTTGTTCGCAAAGTTGCACATAGGGTTCATATGCGGCTACGGGGAAGCAGGTGTGAATCAATTGTTTTGTTTGCTTGACAATAGCATCAACCACCGGTTTCGGACAATGTCCAGCATTTAGCACGCCAATACCGCCTGCAAAATCGATGTACTCCTTTCCATCGGCATCCCACAATAAAGCGCCTTTTCCTTTTACTGCTGTGAGTGCACTGTAGCTTCCTAGACCTTCCGGCACAATGGCATTACGACGTGCGATTAGTTTATCGGACTTTTTCATTTTTAATTCTTTGGAAGAGCTAACCATACACAATTCTTTATTCAGGATATCCTGGGTTTTGTACGATGCGGTTTCCGGTAGCGATAATTTCTCGCAACGGAATGGGGAAGATAGACCGATACGGTTCGATACCTAGTACCTCTTCTACTTTTCCAGTTCTCGCTAGGTCGAACATTCGTGTTCCTTCAAAACAAAGTTCTGCCTTGCGTTCGTCCAGTAAAGCCTCAACAAAAGCAGATTCATTAGCAAATGTATTTGCCAAAGGGGACAGTCCGCGATTGGTTCTAACCTCATTAAGATCGTCAAGTCCACCACTTGCCAAGCCTTTAGCTTCTGCACGTATTAGATAAACTTCGGCCATACGGATGACATACGCCGGATTATCCCGGGTTTCTTCACCACGGTATTTTTGTGTGCGTCCGTCCGGTAAAATACTTTCATCGTTGTTGGTGAAGTCGATCAGGTCAGCGCGAATGTCTCCGGGGCGGTTCTCAAAAAAATCCGATAAACCAGATTCGGCTAAAAACAGCACTTCTGTACGAAGGGCTTCCGGCCGGCTGAAGGTAATCGCATTGAAGGCACTTCGATTTTGGACATCAAAGGTCACCTGGAATAAGGACTCTTCCGTAATGAAAGGAGAGGAGTATATCGAAGCATAATCAGCTGCATTACTCAGGCTAAAACTACCTTCGTTAATGACTTCATTAGCAGCAGCAATAGCGGCGTTTTTATTTCCGGCATGCAACTGAACTCTTGCCAGAAGGGCCTTTACGGCCACAGGGTTAATAAATGCAACAGACCGGTCGTCACCCAGGATGAGTGCGGAGGCTTGGTTCAAATCATTCACAATAGCTGTATAGGTAGCTTGCACTGAGCTGCGCTCAATGATGCTGCTGGCGTTTTGAACGGAGGTAACAACAGGAATTCCAAATGCTGAGGATGTATTCCAGTGCTCACCAAACATTCGAAGCAAATCAAAATGGGCCAGTGCTCGTATGGCGTGTGCCTGACCTTTGATGTGGTCTTTTTCATCCTGAGTGAAATCCGGATCATTGACCTCATCAATTCGGTCGATAATGGCATTGGCCACTGCAATGGTTTGATAAATCGATAGCCAGATGTTTTCGGTAAAAATATTAGAAGTGGTGACATCCAATAGGTTGATTTCGCTTAGAGCAAAATCACCAAATCCACCTGCAACACCAACATCACTGTAGAGATCTGCAATCAGTGGGTAGTTACCACCGTAGTAATCTCGGGCTTGTAAGGTGTTATACAAACCAATTAAGGCTGCATTAGCCCCATCTTCACTGGTGAATACGAGATTTTCACTTACATCATTTGGCGATTCCCGATTCAGGATATCGCAGGAAGTGAAGGAGAACAGAAGAAAGAAAATAGATAATAACTTTTTCATGGGTCAGAAAGATTAAAAACCAATATTGAAACCAAACATGAATGTTCTGGGTTGTGGGTAAGCCGCATAATCGACGCCGGCTGTTCCCGGATTGCCACCACCAGTTGATGAAACCTCCGGATCAAATCCTGTGTATTTGGTAAACACAAAAAGATTTTGCGCCTGCGCATACAACCTGATGTTGGAATACCACTTCGATTCTTTAGGCCGAATGGTATAACCTGCTGTTAAAGTGCGGATTCGGAAAAAAGAACCATCCTCAATGTATTGGGTGCTGTTCTCGACGTAATTCTGATTGATGAATGAGGCCCTCGGTACATTGGTGCGGTCGCCGGGTTTGCGCCACCGGTCGAGTACCTCAACCGAATTATTGGCGTAAACCTGATCAAGTCCACCTTCATTCGACCAGCCCATATTCAGGTAGGTGGCTTTGATGAGGTTGTAGATGCTGTTACCAACATTGAATTGAGTGGCCAGTTGAAAATCGAAATTTCCATACGTAATGGAGTTGTTAATACCTCCGAAGTAATCTG
>JBMSPY010000254.1:0-3736 GCA_049423005.1 Cyclobacteriaceae bacterium | reverse complement strand
TATGGTGTACGGATCAACCCTGACCTGATTCAGGATTTGGCTGCTCTGCCACTAACGGTTGTTACCGGTGAAGCGGGTGGTCGTTCCCAGATTACACCGATTCCATGGCCCTTTTTCCCGATCGTTACCGATAATGCCGATCACCCGGCCTCACGCAATCTGGATGCTTCTGTTTTCCGCTTTGTTTCGTCCATCGACACAGTAAAAGCGGAAGGAATCCGAAAGACCGTTCTCGCAAAAACTTCACCCTATACCCGGTTGGTACAAATGCCGGCGCCCATTCGGATCGCAGATTTACGTGAGCAGTTAAACCCCCAGGATTTTCGCATTGGCCAGCTACCGGTTGTGCTGATGCTGGAAGGGAACTTTCATTCTCTTTTTAAAAACCGTATTCCGCCAGAGCACGTAGATGCAACCGGCAGGAGGGATGAAGGAGTCTTTTCCAGAATTGTTGTGGTGGGCGACGGAGATTATATTTTAAATGGGCTCGACCCCCGAACCGGTGAACCTACTCCCGCCGGTTACGATCCTGCCACACGACAAACCTTTGCCAATCAGGATTTGGTCATGAACACAGTAGCCTTTTTAATCGACGATCAGGGCATCATTAATGCACGCAACCGAAAAGTAACAGTTCGCCTGTTGGACAAAGAAAAAATCCGCACAGATCGTTCCTTGTTGCAATGGATGAATTTGGGATTACCAGTGGTAGTCATGGCCTTGTTTGGAATGGCACTTGCCTGGCGACGAAAAAACCGTTACGCTAAATTTTAAGAAGCATGGTCCGGCAAAATCGAAACCTCCTTTTGCTCTTTGTAGCACTTTGCCTGGTGTCGGCTGCCATCAGCTACAGCGACTATGTTCAAAAAAAAGGAATAGATGCAGAGCTGTTTAAAATTTCTGAAGAGGTTCGTATCGACCGGTTCGTTCTTCAACAAGGTAAAGATTCTGTAGTCCTGCAAGCCGGTTCCGGTGTATGGAAGGTGAACGACCGATACGCTGCCGATGTGCAACGCGTACGATTATTTTTTGCTGCCATGGATCGTGCGCGTCCGCGACGAATGGTAACGGGTCTGTTGAAAGACTCCCTCTCGACGCGACTTCAGTCGGATGGATTTAAGGCACGATTTTATGAGAATGGTCAATTGATATTTTCTGTTCTCGCCTTGGGCGATGAAAAAAATCAAACTACCTGGTTTGCCAAACCGGAAAATCCCGAGCCTGTTGAAATGCGTATTCCGGGTTATCGCTCCAACCCAATCTCTGTTTTTTCCATTCAGGAAAATGAATGGCGTGAAAAACGTGTATTCCCTTTCAACTGGCGAAACTTTACAGGCTTAAATGCAAAATTTCCGGGATCAACCAATCAGGATTTTTCCATTACGGTTGCTAACGGTCTCTTAGCTATTCCCGGTTTGGATGTGCCCGATACATTGCGCTTGAAAAACTACATCGATGCCGTGCAACTTCTCGAGGCAGAGTCCATTCTTGATTCTCGTAATGGGAAAGACAGCTTGCTTCAGGTGAAGCCTGATGTGGTGCTAACACTTAGTGAAGTTTCTGGAAGGATTCATGAGTTACGATTGTATCCCAATGGCCAGGCACTGGTTGATTCTACTGAAATGATCCGGTTGGGTATTCCCGGGCAAAGGATTTTGCGGACCTCCCGAAGGATGTTTGTACCAGTTGGCTCACCAGGGGGGCAGCGGATCCGTTAAGGGTTGTGGAATCGCCATCAAGTCCCTGCTGATTCTCTTTTTATTCCTATTTTTGGTTCCTGAACAAAACCACTACATCCGATGAAATTCATCGTTAATTCCAATTACCTCCTCAAACAACTCTCGAACATCAATGGCGTGATCACTACCAACCCGGTAGTACCGATTCTGGAGAATTTTTTGTTTGAAATCGATAAAAACAGACTTACCGTAACGGCCTCCGATTTACAAACTTCCATGGTTACCGAAATGGCCGTAGAGTCCAAGGAAAAAGGAAATATTGCTGTTCCGGCACGAATTCTTCTGGATACCCTCAAAAATTTACCCGATCAGCCAGTTACGTTCTCCGTGGATGAAAGCTCCTATGCTATTGAAATCAGTTCCGATAACGGCCGATATAAACTGGCCGGCGAAAACGCCACTGATTTTCCAAAGGTGCCTTCAGTTTCACAGGATTTCTCCGCTGTGATTCCCAGCGACGTACTGTCCAGAGCCATCTCCTCTACCATTTTTGCTACGAGCAGCGATGAACTTCGTCCGGCAATGACCGGCGTATACGTCAACCTCTCTGAGAAAAACGCCACTTTCGTTTCCACCGATGGCCACCGTCTGGTTCGCTACCGCCGTAACGATGTTAAATCGGATTCAGGAAATGCCATCATCATTCCGCGTAAAGCCCTCAACTTGCTGAAGGCAACATTGCCTTCGGAAAACACTGAGGTGAGCATTGAATTCAACTTATCGAATGCCTTTTTCCACTTCGGTAACCTGCGAATGGTGTGCCGCCTGATCGATGAACGTTTTCCGGATTATGAAAATGTGATTCCTACCCAGAACCCGGTTAAAATGACCATCAACCGTCAGGAATTCCTGGCATCTCTGAAGCGTATCGCCATCTATGCCAACAAGACTACCCACCAGGTGCGTCTGAAAATTACCGGTAGCTCGCTTCAGGTATCCGCTGAGGATCTTGATTTCAGCAATGAAGCCAATGAGCGCCTATCCTGCGAACATGAAGGCAATGATATTGAAATCGGTTTCAGTGCACGCTTTTTAGTTGAGATCCTTTCCAACATTGATAGCGAGACCGTGAAATTGAATATGTCGGCTCCCAATAAAGCCGGTTTGTTAATTCCGGGTGAAAAGAATACCAACGAAGACATTCTTATGTTGGTGATGCCCGTTATGCTGAATCAGTATTCCTAATCGGCTCATCGGGTGTGAACACGAAACATACCCAAAGTCTGCTGTGGTTGATTAAATCCGAAAGGGTATGATCATTCGACATTTACTTTTTTTGCTTTTACTCTTTTGTGCCTTTGCTAGTCATGCGCAGCAAGAGGCTGTTACCAAAGATGGGAGAGTAGTGTACCTACATGCAGATGGAACCTGGACCTTTGCGAAAGAAAGCAGTGGGAAAGGTGGTGCATCTGGTCTTGAAATCCCACGGATTGGTGCACAGGATAACATCATAACCCATACCGGATATTCCTTTGTGTACTCCGAACCTCATGAACAAGCGTTGTGGGTGGCGTATGAGTTGACGGCCGAAGAAACGGCTAAATCATTTGATCGCACCGATCGTTTTCAGCCCGATCCTGCTGTAAGCTCTGGTACTGCCGGTGATGCCGATTATGCCGGCTCAGGATTCGATCGAGGTCATTTAGCACCGGCCGCTGACATGGGTTGGTCGTCTAAGGCCATGGAAGAAAGTTTTTATTACAGCAACATGAGCCCACAATCTCCTTCTTTCAACCGGGGAATCTGGAAAAAACTGGAAGAACTGGTACGAACCTGGGCTGTTGAATACAAAGCCGTGTACATAACTACGGGTCCTGTTCTTCGCGCCGGGCTTCCGGCGATTGGTCCTAATAGGGTTTCCGTTCCTGAGTATTATTACAAAGTAATTTTAGATAACCAGGGACCTGAAGTCAAGGCTGTTGGTTTTTTGATGACCAACCAATCCTCTTCCGCCGACCTCCGCAGTCTGGCCATTTCCATCGACCAGGTTTAGCAAG
>JBMSPY010000253.1:0-3740 GCA_049423005.1 Cyclobacteriaceae bacterium | reverse complement strand
ATCATTAAATTTGCAGCAGGATGACGCAAGTTCAAAATCATTTTGAAAATATCGCCGATAATCTCGCAGAAAAGGGTTTTTGTGTGACAAATGATTTTCTTTCTCAGCAGGAAGTGCTGGCCATTCGTTCCCTTCCAATCGTTTTGGGAAATATTTCCGAATTGAAAAAAGCTGGAATCGGAAAGGAAACACGTCAAATCAATGAAGGTATTCGGGGTGATTACATTTCCTGGATCGATCCCGGAACAGCACCTGAAGCAATAGCGCTATACCTCGAACGCATCACAGCCCTTCGGCAGTTTTTAAACGAAGCACTATTCCTTGGACTAAAGGATTTTGAGGTGCACATCGCACGCTACCCGGCCGGAGCCGGCTACAAACGACACCTCGATCAATTTCACAAAGACGATCACCGCCGTATTTCTGTCATCTGTTACCTGAATGAAAACTGGTCAGAAAGTGAAGGCGGTCAGTTGCGCATCTATGAAAAAGAAACAATAACCGATGTTCTCCCCATTTCAGGTCGACTGGTCTGTTTTCGAAGTGAAATGCTGGAACACGAAGTATTGCCATCCACACGCGAGCGCATTTCCATTACCGGATGGATGCTGGACCAGATCGGCGACCTGCGCCATCTCTGATCACTTGGGAAATAAAGCCGGATCAATTCCTTTAATGATCCGCATCGCGTTTTTATAATAGATCTTCTTCAGAATTTCATCCGGGAGTCCAATTCCGTACATCCGCCAGAAGGCATGGTAACGCTTGTGGTAAGGAAAGTATTCGTCTTCCGTTTCCAAAACTCTGAAGTAGGTTTGATACTCCTCCGGAACCCAGCTGTCCTTTCCAAACAATACACGATCCTGATATTTTGTTAGAAACGCTTTAGCTGCACGCGGCTGACGGCCAAGTTCTGCAATCACTGCACCGATCTCTGTGTACATGTTGGGCATCTGATCCATCAACTCACCAAGTTTTTTTAAATCACTTCCAAACCATCCGAGATGCGCATTAATGAAAATGGTTTTAGTGTGCTTTCGAAAAACGTTATGCTGCTCTTTGATAATCGTCTCCCATTGTGTTTCATTTTTATCGTAACGTCTTCCCGGATGCAGCTTCAATTCCAGCCACCGCTCATTTTTATTATCGATCGGTTCCCAAAATTGTTTGGGATCAGCCGAGTGGATCAGGACCGGAATACCCAGCCTTCCGCAGGCTTCCCATACCGGATCAATGCGGGGATCATCAATACGAATCCGCTTGCCATTCTTGTCTTTATTATGAATGCCCAGACTTTTATAAATCTTTAATCCCTTTGCTCCGCGCTTCACATCTTCCTCCAGTTGCTTTTCGGTTCGTGCAGACCACTCAGGGTTATCAATATCTCCAAAATCCACATTGGTGAACAACACAAAACGATTGGGATACTGACGAGCAATGTTGTCAATACTCTTCGCCAGATGATCACCACTTCCTCTGAATCCTCTTCCGCTGAGATTCACCATCACGGCCATATTCAATTCCTCCATATACTTCACACGTTCACTCAGATCAGCCGTATTCATGTTCCCATAGTGATTATGGATGTCGATGAATGGAAATTTCGCGCGTGTTAATTTATGCTCCGGCACCACCAGCGTTGACGGAGGATCGTATTCTTCAAAATCCATTTTCATATCCAGCGGCTTTTCCTGAGCAAAAGCTGCCGTCGCGAGAAACATCAGGAGAAAAAAGGATCTTTTCATAGTCGGTCAATGATCGGGATGCCAAAATACACGCAAACACCGAGGGTGGAAAAACTTTTTATAAAAGAGCGGTGCAGCCACTACTTGACGGCCGATTAATGTAATTTTCAGACCATAAATAACCTCGATAAAATGGAAGTCTTCCTGAACAATACGTTTATACCTGCTTCCGAGGCCCGGCTACCCATCACTGACCTGGCCATACAGCGCGGTTACGGAATATTTGATTTTTTCCGGATTCAGGAAGGTGTTCACCTCTATGTAGAAGATCATCTTGATCGTTTTCTCTACTCGGCAGAAGTCATGCGATTACCAGTAAAATATGGTAAGGATGAGCTAATCGAAATTCTGCACGAACTCAACCGCAGGAACAAAATGAACTCTGCCGGCGTTCGAATGGTACTTACCGGTGGCGATTCCGCTGATGCTTGGCAAATTGGTGAGCCTTCCCTGCTCGTCATGCAACAGCCGCTGCAGTTGGATGGAGCTCCCGCTCTTCCAAAAGCCGTACAGGCCATCACACACGACTACCTGCGCGATGTTCCGCAAGCCAAGACCATTAACTATACGATGGGTGTTTGGCTTCAACAACGGATGCGTGAACTAAATGCGGATGATGTGCTCTACCATCATCACGGTAAGGTCGCAGAATTTCCGCGGTGCAATGCTTTCATCGTTAATGAAGAAGGAGTTGTGGTAACACCACATAAAGACATCCTGGCCGGAATTACCCGTAAGCGGTTACTTGAAATTGATGGCGTGCACGAAGGACCGGTAACGCTAAACGACGTAAAGACTGCACGCGAAATCTTTTTGACCAGCAGCACCAAGCGCATCCAGTCGGTAGTGATGCTCGACGGAAAACCTGTCGGTAGCGGAAAGCCAGGACCGGTTGCCACCGAACTGCTACAACTTTTACTGCATAAGGAACGGGAGTACATCGGGGCCCACGCCTAGTCAGAATTATTTTTACCTCAATCTGCAACTGCAGGACCACTATTCCATAATATTGAGGCCTCATTTTTAAGGTGAACAAAGACCAGCAACTGGACGAGCTCGACCCGCGCGAATTCATCATCATCAAAAAAGCGCGCGTCAACAATCTCAAGAACCTGAGTGTAGCGATTCCACGCAACAAACTGGTGGTGGTATCCGGCTTGTCCGGATCCGGCAAATCATCACTTGTTTTTGATACACTCTTCGCTGAAGGTCAGCGCATGTATGTTGAAAGTTTGAGTTCGTATGCGCGTCAGTTTCTTGGCCGTATGGAAAAACCAGATGTCGATTACATCCGTGGGGTATCACCGGCTATTGCCATCGAACAAAAAGTCAATACCCGAAATCCACGCTCTACCGTTGGAACAACCACAGAGATCTACGATTATCTGAAGCTCCTCTTTGCCCGTGCCGGCAAAACCATCGCTCCGGATACCGGTAAGGAAGTACGTAGAGATTCGGTTAGTGATGTCGTAAATGCGATCAACGTACTTCCTTCAGGCACAAAAGTCATGATTGCCTGCCCCCTGGCGCTTGTCAAAGGAAGAAAACTCTCTGAGGAATTAAAGATTCTTTTGGGAAAAGGATTTGCTCGAGTGCTCATCGATGGTGAGATGGCTTTCATCGAAGAATTTCTGGAGGCCAAACCAGAAAAGAAAAAAGCCAAATCATCGGTTGAACCTGCTGTTGAAATCCTGATCGATCGAACGGTTGTAAATGCCAACGACGAAGAATTAACATTCCGACTGTCGGATAGCATACAGACAGCTTTTTTTGAAGGACATGGTGATTGCATCGTGCACATTGAAGGAAAAAAAGCCATGGTCTTTTCTGACCGGTTTGAATCAGATGGCGTATCCTTCACGGAACCATCGGTAAACTTTTTCAGTTTCAACAATCCCTATGGTGCCTGTACAACCTGCGAAGGCTTTGGAAAAATTTTAGGCATCGATGAAGATCTCGTCATCCCGGACAGAAATCTTTCGTTCTTCGATGGAT
>JBMSPY010000252.1:0-3760 GCA_049423005.1 Cyclobacteriaceae bacterium | reverse complement strand
GGTCGAGCCACATATCTGTACTCCTTCCTTTACCAACCGGATCAGAAAGGTGGAAATAATAAAAGTTTCCTTTGTGGTCAGCTGTAAGCACAGGATCTCCAATAACTCCGAAAGGTGACTTTAACTCGGTTTCCAACCAGGTTGCTCCGCCGTCTTTGGAAAAAATGGCTCTATTTGGTCCCGCACCAATCACCATATTTTGAGTGTTCGACGGACTAATAACTACTGCTGGCTCAACAGCCGGTCGTTGACCTTCTTTGTCCTGACTAACCCGTTGGTTTTTAAACTGACCCAGAACAGCCAGGTGTGAAAATAAGGTGAGTAGAATAATGACAAGCCGTTTTCCCTTCATAGTCCCTTTTAGAGATGCCAAATTCCTAACTATTTCAGTTTCTTCCAAAATTACCTTTGGCATAATCTTATGCCGTTGTTTTCGTGTTTGATGAGGTAACGGGGCTACCTTTTCACTATTTTGCAAGAATGTTACGTCCTGCCTTACTGGCCTTCCTTTTTCTGCTAGCAGTTTTGGCTCCTTTAAATGCGCAACGAATTGCGTTTGGCTCCTGCAGCCGTCATAATCTGGAAAATCAACTTTGGACCGAAGTCCTGGCTGAAAAACCTTCACATTGGATTTGGTTGGGTGATAATGTTTATGCCGATACCCACGATATGTCTAAAATGGCGGCCATGTATCAACAACAAAAAAGCCGACCTGCTTATCAGCAACTCCGAAGCCAGACAACCATATATGGTACATGGGACGATCATGACTATGGTGTAAACGATGGCGGTAAATATTTTGCCAAAAAAAAAGAAAGCAAGGAAGAGCTTTTGCGGTTTCTTGATGTTCCCGAAAATGCTGAGGTAAGGAAACATGAGGGCGTTTATCAATCCTACACCACCGGAAAAGGGAATAAAAAAATCAAATTTCTAATCCTGGATACACGGTACTTCAGAGATACCCTGCGCGCCTCCAGCGAAAAGGGCCGTCGTTACGACATCAATTCCGAAGGTGATATACTGGGTGAGGATCAATGGAGTTGGCTGAAGAATGAACTTGAGTCTTCCGATGCGCGTGTTCATATCATTGTCTCCAGTATTCAGTTTATTGCCAACGAACACGGCTATGAGAAGTGGGGTAATTTTCCGAAAGCACGTCAACGCATGCTGGATCTGCTGGCTTCAGTTAAGCCTGCGTTTACTCTTTTTTTAAGTGGCGACCGTCATATTGCAGAAGTTTCCAGAATGGATGTTCCCGGGCTTCCGTACGCTCTGTATGATATTACTTCCAGTGGCTTAACGCACACTTGGACCATTATAGGCTCAGAACCAAATCAGACTCGGGTAGGTTCCCTGATTGTTGAACGTAATTTTGGTTTGTTGGATATTACCTGGAAGAAGAACAATCCCATGGTTGATCTGAAGATCCTTGGTCCAGCCGGTAAGATTTTAGTGCAACAAAAGCTAAAGTGATACCTATCGGGTAAATGACAACTACTAAATATCCGCTATCGGTCGCTGTTACATTGGTGATCGCCAATATGGTGGGAACGGGTGTTTTTACATCCTTGGGTTTTCAGGTTGGTCCGGTGCCTTCTGCATTTGCGATAATCCTGTTGTGGTTGATAGGTGGTTTGGTTGCCTTGTGCGGTGCTTTGTGTTACGCAGAATTAGCAACAGTACTAAAGCGCTCGGGTGGTGAGTACCATTACCTAAGTCAGTTGTATCATCCTGCTATAGGTTTTATCAGTGGATGGACAAGTCTTATGGTTGGATTTGCTGGTGCAATTTCAGCAGTGGCACTTGCGATCGGTGACTACGCCGGACTGTTTTTAGGGTTACCCCAAAAGATCACGGCGATTGGGGCCATTTTGTTGGTAACGTTCATTCATCTTTTTGGGGTGAAGATTGGTGGCCGAGCACAAAATATTTTTACGGGATTTAAATTGTTGTTGATTGTATTTTTCTGCGTCGTACCCTTTTTTCTCGACGTGCCCTCCTCATCCAACCAGTTTGATTTCTCATCAAGAGACGTATCACTTGTATTTTCATCCGGATGGGCTGTTTCGTTGATTTTCGTGGTGTATGCTTACTCAGGGTGGAACGCCTCCTCTTATATCGCCGGTAATCTGGAGAACCCTGTTAAAAATTTACCAAGGTCGCTGGTACTGGGAACAGCTATTGTTGTTGTCATTTATTTAGCGCTCAATTCCATGTTTTTGTTCTTTACCGAGTTCAATGAATTGGAAGGAAAAAGTGATATTGGTAATGTATTGGCTGTAAAGATTTTTGGACCTGAAATGGGAATCGTCTTTTCGGGATTATTCAGCATCGCATTGTTGTCTACTCTTAGTGCCATGACGATTGCTGGTCCGCGTGTCGGCGAAGCTATGGGTGAGGATTATCCTCGGTTGAGCTTTCTCAATGTAAAAAACCGCTATGGTATGCCTTGGATTTCAGTCGTTTTTCAGGCAGCATGGTCAATTTTCCTAGTTGTGACGAGCTCCTTTAAAGAGATCATTCAGTATGTGTCCGTTAGCCTTTCCTGGTTTACCTTATTAGCGGTGATGGGCATCTTTATTCTTCGTTCAAGAAATGAAACACCAAAAGATTCGTTCAAAGTTCCGGTCTACCCAGTTCCTCCTGTCGTTTTCATTGTGGTAACCGCCTGGATGATTTTCTATACTTCTGTATCAGATCCAAAGGTAATTCTGTATTCATTGGGTACAGTGGCTTTTGGTTTGTTGGTATATTTTGGAGCTCAGCATAAATCACAATGAAGTTTTTTTGTTTTCCTGTACTGTTTATGATTGTGCTTGCTTCCTGCAATCCAGTTAAGCAGCAGGAGGATCAAAGGATTTTGAGTGATTCTTTAAAGCGTGATTCGATACTAATTGTTCCGGTTATTCAGCCACAAGCCATTTATAGTAATGGATTATTGGATCCCTATGCACGTTTTATGGCTGGGTTACCACAATTGGATACAACTACCCAGTACCATATTCTGGAGGACTCTAAGTATTGGCTCGATTATCAGACGTATATGGATGAAAACTGGTCTGCCATGGACTCGACAAGACTATTGCCGATGAGTGATTGGAAGGATGTGTTTCTCTCCTCGTTTATTGATGACGCACGGCCTGTTTTTTATCCCTTCAGTGGGCCCGATCAGTTGCATGCTGCAGTCCTTTATCCTCATGCAACCGAATTTATTTTATCCGGCCTTGAGCCGATTACTGAATTACCTTCATTATCATCCCTTACCCAGCAAGAACAGGATCAGTTCCTCGACAGTCTGAGCAACTCACTCCGTGATATTTTTGGTAAGAGTTTTTTCATCACCAGGAACATGCGTAAAGACCTTAAGCAGATCCGGGGGGTTTTGCCTTTGCTGTATACGTTTATTTCCCGCACCGGTCATGAGTTGGTGAGTATGGAGTATGTTTCTGTTGATTCTCTAGGTAAGGAGATTGAATTGCCGTTCGAGAAATTAAAATCTCAAAAGGTTCGGGGTGTCCGATTAGAATATAGAAACAGGGGAGGTGGCTTTCTGAAAAAACTGTATTATTTCGCTGGTGATGTATCCAATCCAGGTCTGCTTGGTAAAAAGGATTGGCTCACGTTCCTGAATCGTAAGCGCCCATTCAATACCTACATCAAATCTGCTTCCTACCTGATGCACCAGGATTTATTTTCTGGTATTCGTGATCAAATCATCCAGAACTCCTCCAGTGTTTTTCAAGATGACACCGGAATACCT
>JBMSPY010000251.1:0-3789 GCA_049423005.1 Cyclobacteriaceae bacterium | reverse complement strand
CCGGGCTGATTGAAGCGAATCGTACCTCAGCACAACTGTCCCGGAACAAACAGAAAGTGAGTCGGAAATGACTACTCGCCTACGCACCAATAGCGTATCTGCCAAATCAGTGTACAACGATTTGAGCAAACCTCCTGACTCCCATCCAGCCTCCACTGCTCTGGGAGCAGCGCCACGGGAATACCACAGCCGGTATGGACCACCCAGCGGTGGCACGACGGTTGAGGCTGAAAAAGCTGCATCAGCAGACCTAATGAGTAATGCATTTGGCAGCATACCCAATCCGGATTGATGATACAGTTCTCCATCTTTTAAATAAAGTAAATCGCTGATAATCAATGAGCTATTTATCCTTAAGTGAGGCGTTACAGGAAGTCCGCCGACAGCCTGAACATTGGCGGTTCGATCCAGTATGAGCGTACCGAGTGTATCCTTACCCGGGAGAAATGCCAAGGTATTATCTGTACCTGAAAAATTGGACGTCACCCGAACCAGCGAATAACGGTCGGCAGCAAATACGCCAACCGGCCAGTTGGTTTGGATGTTGCGTCGGAGCTCAATTTCCTGACCGGAAAAATCCAATATACCGCCCGAGAGGTTAACGACTGAACGAACAATCAAGGGCGCATTCATCCTTATGATACCGGATTGCATAAATAGGCCACCAGTCCATGCATTCGTAGAAACGGTATAATTACCAAGAGTAACCGGTTGTTGGATACTCATTGATGTTCCTGAGACATTATAAGTAAGTTGTTCGAGGACGAAAGGTGCCTGCACAGGAAATGGTCGCCGGAAAGTACGCGGCAACCCACCTATCTGAACCTGAGCATTAGGCCCGACAAAGTTTATGTAGCCGGTGCCACCGAAGTTCCCATTAAGGGCAAGGACTGCGTTGGCAGCATTTGTGGTCGCGCTGCTCTCCACACGCAAGCGCTCACCGGAACCGGTAAGGAGCAGATCGCCATCAACCGTTAATGTTCGGGCAGAGCTTAAACCTACTGAGGACACGGCGACCCCTCCTCCGTAGGTATTTACATAGCCACGAATAGTCAGGTTGTTATTCAGTATGGTTAGTCCACCCTTGAGGATATCCAGGTTGCCGCCCAGCACAATCCCAGAACCAGTGGCACTTGTTTCTACCCCAGCCGGATTGTCGATTACCGTATTGATCCCCGACTGTTGAGGATGGTCGCTGCTCAGGTATTGGCGTGAAGTGCCCGAATACACAATGGTCGAACCCGGATACCAGAATTGCGTACGGACGCGCAGATTACCACCGGCAGTCGCTGATTTTTGAATGGCTCCGGCCGGATCGGTTGACCCAACTTTAAGGGTACAGCCATTGCATTCGAATGTACTGCCTGTCATGACCTGTTCACCATCCACCCTGACGATGGAACCAGGCTGAAGGCGATAATGGAAGACACCCATAATGGTGCCCTGTGCAACAAATTTTTGTTCGGATGAACCGGTAAAGAACAGATCACCAACGCGATTGGAATTGGCTACACTGGCATCCAGCGTTCCTCCGGTAAACAAGACATCTCCTCGGACTTTTAAATCTGCTCCTACCGAAGAAGTGCCGCCGGAACCACTGCTGAAATAAAGGATTCCACGATCCATTGAAAAATCCTGCCCGACATTAAATACTGAGGTGCCCTGTTCACAAATCCGAGAACCGGATGGCGCGGATGACATGAAGTGAAAATTATTGCCAATGTTCACCACCACATGACTAGAGTTGGGACCAATTTTTGAAGTTGAGATTCGGGCATTATCAAGAACCTGGAGATTCCCTCCTATGGAAACCGTCGCTGATTGGTTATTGGTAAAACGAAGGACATAACCATTCGTATTTCGGATGGTAAGATTTCCCTGAATCGAGTTCAGAAGACCATTAAGGAAGAAATCGTTTTGAAGTTCCGGGGTATCCCAGATTACATGACCGAAAGTTTGAGACCAATTGCCAACAGTCGATGCGCCGGGTGTGGAAGTAAAACCCTGAATTTCTACCGACGAGTCGGGATGCCATTGTGCAATGGGAATACTTCCTTCAGCATTTTTCCATTGATGCCTGTAGACAGACCTTTCCAGAAAAGAAAGGTTCATTTGCGTACTCCTAAGCATTCCTTTGTTTACGATTATGCCACCGGGATGTACAACAGATTGATGTTGATGTAAGATCACATCTGCACCGGATTCAATGAGCAACATTCCTGTAACCAAAAGTCTGGAAAGCTGAATAGAGCCATTCAGGTGTACCGTATCCCCTGACCGAATTTCAGTGGAGAGCGCCATGCTGTCGGGAGCGTTTGTTGCCGGTAACCAGGAATTTTCGAAGAGATACTCCCAGGTAGATGGGTTGGACCAATTGCCCGAACCAGCCGAACGAAAAGCACTAGTAGTTTGCGCCAAGAGGTGGTGGTGCATGAGCACCCAAACGGATACGCTCAGTAAAAATTTCATGACCCTATTTTTTGGTCACGAAGGTGTAGCAGAATGGTTAGCGCCGCATCGGTGAATTACCGGATATGGGATACGTTAAATGACCTATACCGTAGCGTAGTACTAACGGTCAAGAACCTGAAAACGAGAGTAATTACTTTTGAATTCAGGAACAATTTCTTTCATCAAGGCCACCAGTTTCAACTCATTTCGGTCATTAATCAATTCAGACATAAGCCCGATCAGCATTTCAATGTCCCGAAAATCGTACTCCTGTACTTTAGCCCGTAAAATCTTTGGGTGATGCGTGGTGATGGTATTTTCAGAATGGTGTAAGAGTTCCTCAAACAACTTCTCCCCTTCCCGTAACCCCGTGTATTCAATTTTAATATCAAGATCGGGTTCCATGCCGGAAAGCTTAATCATTTTTTTAGCCAGGTCAGTAATACGCACCGGTTTACCCATATCGAATAAAAAGATTTCTCCTCCGTTACCCATTACACTGGCCTCCAACACAAGTCTGCACGACTCGGCAATTGACATAAAATAACGCGTAACCTCAGGATGAGTAACCGTAACTGGTCCGCCGGCCTGTATTTGCCTTTGGAAAATGGGGACAACAGAGCCGGAGGATCCTACCACATTTCCAAAGCGGGTGGTGATAAAGTGGGAATCACCATTAATTTCACGGCTTGCACGATCGAGTGATTGCACATAGATCTCTGCAATCCGTTTGCTGCACCCCATGATACTGGTTGGATTGATAGCCTTATCTGTAGAGATCATGAGAAAGGTCCTGACACCGAATTTCAAGGCAGCATCTGCGACAATTTTTGTGCCCATAACGTTTACGGCCACCGCTTCAGTAGGATTACGTTCCATCATAGGAACATGCTTATAGGCGGCAGCGTGATAGACAATCTGAGGCTTAGATTCTTCAAAGAGTTGATGGATGCGCTCCTCATTGGTAATATCCGCTACGTGGAACATCAGTAACGTGGAGCCTTTTACCGAATCAAGTTCAAGCTGTAACTCATACAAGGCCGACTCTGCCTGGTCAATGAGGATAAGTTTGTAAGGTTTGTATTGAAGAATCTGTCGGCACAATTCGGAGCCGATCGAACCTGCGGCACCGGTGACGCAAACAGTTGCCTCATGGATGAACCCTTCTAAAAGTGGATTCTGAACATGCACACTTTCCCGACCTAATAAATCCTCAATGGTTATTTCCCGGATTTGATTAATACTTAGCTCTCCATGAATCCAATTTTCAACCGGAGGAATGGACTTGATTTTAATTCCAGATTTAATACTACGTTCTAAAATTTCACTTTTTAAGTC
>JBMSPY010000250.1:0-3791 GCA_049423005.1 Cyclobacteriaceae bacterium | reverse complement strand
TTCACAGATGCAAGAGCAAGAGCCGCAGTATCTATTGTTGATGCTGTTGGTGATAAGGTGACGGTAATGATGGACGGAGGTATCCGCAGAGGTGTGGATGCCATGAAGGCAGTTGCCTATGGGGCTAAAGCTGTCCTGGTTGGTCGACCAGTTTTATGGGGTTTAGCATCTGGTGGTCAGCAGGGTGTGGAAAAGGCCTTGAGCATTTTAAGAGAGGAATTTGACCTGGCCATGGCCCTTACAGGATGTAAAAATCTGAGCGAAGTCAACCGAGGTTTGCTCAACGGCTAGGTAATTTTTTAAAAGAATTGACCGTCTGAAGGTTACTTTAAACCGCCTGACAAAAACCGGAACTAATCCCGAACCTCAGGAATGGTTCATCGTTTTAGAGAGTGGTTGATCAAAGGATATAACCGTGATCAATCGTTACTACTTAACCTATGAATACCAATTACCTTGAAAATCCAGAGCAACTGGAAATCCTGTACCGGAAGGATAAAGTCCACTTTCAGGAAATTTTTTCTGAGCTATCACATAACTACCCGGATAGTCCTTTGGTTTCTTTTTGGCATTCACGGCTGAAGTTTGATCAACAGCCGGTTATTTCCTTTTCCAAAAGTGATGTCCTTCAGATCTTCGCAACAATATTCGTTTTAGGAACATACGCCACGTTTCCCTTTTGGTCTGGCAAAACAGAGGAAGAAGCCTCTGTTTTTTTTCTAAAGAATATTGGCTACGTGGCATTTTCGTCATTGATTGTTTATTTTTTTAGAACACGTCACCATTCTGAAAAAGTTAAGTGGATGATTGTAGCCATTTTAGCTGTACTGGGAATTTACATCAACCTGCTACCTGCAGGGGCTACTAATCCTTCGGATACATTAATCCTGGCTGGAATACATCTTCCCTTAATCTTGTGGGGGATAACCGGTTTTGTTTTTAAGACAAGTAATCGATTTGAGTTCTTACGCTTCAATGGTGATTTGTTGGTGGCCGCTGGTATTTTATTTCTTTCCTGGATGTTGATGAGCGGTGTAACGATGGGTCTTTTTGAATTAATAGGATTTAGGCTGGAACAGTATTATCCTCGTTACGTCCTAATACCTGGTCTTACAGCTATACCCATTCTTGCGGCCATTACGGTTCTTCGGAATACTGGTTTCGTCAATCAGGTCTCACCGTGGGTGGCGCGCATTTTCAGTCCGCTGGCATTGGTGATGCTCTCTCTTTTTTTGATTTTCTTTCTTCAGTCCGGCAAGGATCCTTTTACAGATCGTGATTTTTTGCTAGTCTTTAATTTGATATTGATAGCTGTTTTGGCACTCATCTTATTTTCCCTTTCAGCAGCAGAACAACGCTGGCTCAACCAGGTCCTTTTTGCCTTATCGTTGGTTACCATATTGGTGAACCTTACTGCTCTTTCAGCAATTGTATATCGTCTGGCAGATTATGGATTAACGCCCAATCGTCTGGCTATTCTTGGAGCCAATGTACTTTTCCTTATTCACTTGCTATTGGTCGGCAATAAGCTGAGGCTTATGCTTTCCGGTAAGGCTTCGCGAGAACAGGTGTTGACGTCCCTAGGTAATTACCTGCCAGTTTACATTCTGTGGGCAGGGGTAGTGACCCTTCTCTTCCCTGTATTATTTGGATTCAAATAAGCTGAGCTGCTTTAGCAGCAGCCGATTTTAGGATCGCAACAGGTAGTGTTGGTAGATTCTGGTTTTTGTGCAAAGACCGTTACACTGAAAATTCCAAAGTCTCCTCTTTTGAAGGAAGCGATTTCCGCTGCATTCAGGTAGTTCTGAAGGATGTCATCAGGTATGACAATCGGTTTTTCTTTTTGCACGGCGACGGAAGTGAAACCATTTTCTTGGATGAGATCCAGGTATTCCTTTTTCTGAATGGCACCGGCTACACATCCGGCATACATTTCAGCATCTTTTCGAAGTCCGTCGGGTAATTCACCGGATAACACAACATCGCTGATGCTAAAGTGGCCGCCGGGCTTAAGGACTCGAAAAATTTCTTTGAAAACGCCATTTTTATTGGGTACCAGATTGAGTACGCAGTTGCTAACAATCACATTAGCCGTGTTGGCACTGACAGGCATTTTTTCGATATCACCTTCTCTGAATTCTACATTATTGAAGCCACGCGCTTCCGCATTCTGTCGGGCTTTATCAATCATCGCCCGTGTGAAGTCGATGCCGATGACCTTCCCTGTTTCGCCGCACTCGTGACGCGCAATAAAGCAGTCGTTTCCTGCGCCACTACCCAGATCAATGACCACATCGCCTTTTTTGATTTTAGCAAATTGGGTCGGCAGTCCGCAACCAAGCCCGAGATCTGCCTCTGCATGATATCCTTCAAGCGTCGAGTAATCATCGCTCATGATGTTGTACACCTCTGTGGAGCACCCTCCGGCCCCACAGCAGGAGGAGGCATTGGTCTCTTTATCCTGAAGGGCAATCTGACTGTATTTCTGGCGTACGATTTCTTTTAGCTGGTCGTCGGTAGTATTCATTTGATCACGTATTGATTTAAACAAAATTAAATCAAATTCAGTTTCAAAGAATGGTCAGTAAGGGAAGTCAGCTGAAAACTTCATAAAAATTTATTGTAGACATTTTGAAATTCGATAATCGGTGTCCTAAAACTTGCTGAATCCTCCATTACCAGGAGTTAGTCTATTTCACCTCCTAGTAAAGATTGTAAGTGATGTGGGTCTAAATCATTTCAGAATTAATCTTATTTTTAATGACCTGAACCTTTATGAATCCTAAAGTGTTGTCTGTTTTTCAGAACTTTTGGAATTCCAAATTCCAAATCTCATTTGCCATTCTGGGTTTACAGATCATTGCTGTCGCGGATCTGATGATTCTGATGGAGCTCGCAAATCCTTCGATTGCTGCGGTGGATTCGACCGCTTTATCCATTTTTGATGGAGCAGCCAGTATCCTACTGGCTATTCTAAATGCCCGATTCATGTATTTCTTCCTTAGCAAAAAGAAATATTATGGCTATGTCGCCCTTATGGTATTTAGCATCGTTCTGACAGGATGGGTAACGGGTATTCCCTTTTCGAACAATTATCCTTTGGAACAATTGGTGCTCATAGTTTTCAGCACGATACTCGGGTATTTGCCACCACTTATGGCTATGATCTACATCTTAATTGACAGCCTCCAGGCTAAAGATGATAAAGTATACCGACTGGTTGGAGCCGCCAATTTATTCATTTTATTCCCCATAATTTTTGGAGGAATTCTTTTTTCGCTGGAAATGGTCCATCCAATGGTTGTAAACAAGACTTTTACCTCGCTTATGGACGCTATTTACTTTTATACGAAGCTAAGTTTTTATGGTGCTACAGGCTTTGAATCTCCAGTGGAAAACATCAGTGCTCTACTAAAAAATGCTCTGACTTTGGAGTCTTTTTTTATGGACTTGTTTGCATTACTTATGCTCGGTCGATTGGTCGAAAAATGATCTGGTTGGTAATCCCTAATCAATGAATCGAAAAAAATTTCTTCAAACTTCCAGTGCAGCTGTAGTTGGTACTGGATTGCTAGGCTGGTCCTGCTCTTCTCCGACACCGTCAAATGGTACTGGATTAAAAAATTGGGCTGGTAATGTGTCCTACCATTCCCGCGAAGTGTTGTATCCTAAAACACTTGAAGAAGTTCAGGAGGCTATTCGCAAGCTAAAGCTTGTCAAGGCCCTGGGATCACAACACTCTTTCAGCACCATTGCGGATACAGAAGGTACACACATTTCTACTGCAGCTC
>JBMSPY010000249.1:0-3804 GCA_049423005.1 Cyclobacteriaceae bacterium | reverse complement strand
CTTCAATTCTTGCAGGGTAATGGGTCCAATTATCGACGCTTCCGCGCTCAACCGAATTCAGTCCCATTCGGTAGATGTTGAACAACAGCTGATCTCGGTGTCTGGCTGCGTAATCGAGCACAGCATAATTCAGAGAAACTGAATAATCAATTGACTGACGGAAGTACCACTTTTGAGGAGTTACCGGAAAAGGGGTGTCGTTGTTCGGAATAAGACGCGAAGGAATGAGCGGCACTTCGCTGGGCGATGGATTGCCAATAATTTCCGTCAGCAAACCAAGCATGTTGTGGAAATAGGTGGTGGTTCGCAAACCGCCGTTGTACCAGGTAGAAAATACAGAGCCATCGAGTCTGGTGTATCCTGGTTTACCTTCTGCATTCAATCTTCCGATCATGGAAGCGCCAATCGCATCTAATCCGGTAATGGTAAGAGGATCAAATACATGGTTAAAGGGATCGCGGTAGGGTGGTCCTGCCAACACCGAACCTGCAGGTCCGGCCTGGTGGTGGTTGTACATAATTTGAGGAAGCCATTCGATGAACAATTGACGCGCCATATTTTGTGTTTCCTTCATGTTGAGCATGAAGAAGTCGCGGTTGTTGTCGTGGCCGATGTATTTCTGATACAGCTTAGGCAGATGATCTAGTTTTCGGTTCTCCGGTTTGGGATCTCGCATGTACCAGTTAGAAACCAACTCCTGTCCATCCGGGTTGGCGTGCACCATAAGTACAATCACATTATCGAGGATGAATTTTGTTTCCGCATCATTACGAGAAACGAGATTCCAGGCCGTTTCAATTAGTTGATGAATACCGACTGTTTCAGTGGCATGCAAGCCTCCGTCAATCCAAACGACGGCCTTTCCTTCAAGCGACAAGGCTTTAGCCTGCTCAACGGTTAGTCCGTCCACATTGGCAAGTTTCACAGAAATTTTGCGATAGTCTTCCAACTTTTTATGATTCTCTGGAGAAGTGATAATCAACATGGGGTGATCACGTCCTTCTTCTGTTACACCGAGACTCACGAGTTTAACGCGGTCGGACGCAGCTAATTTTTTAAAGTAGGCTGCCGTTTGGGTGTAAGTAGCCAGATGGTAATTGTCTCCAATGGTGAATCCAAAGTGTTCCTTAGGTGAAGGTTGGGCATACACCGTAGCAGACAGGCAAAAGGCGAATGCGATCAGCAATAGTCTTCTTAACATGGGTTGATCATTTTATTGGTGGAAATATAGAAAGATTTGGAAAGGTGCTCATGCAGAAATACATGAGTCCTAAAAGGTTGCCCAATATTGGTCAGAATTCCGGGTCCAGACCGAACCGCTCTTTAAATTCCTGAACGGCAGGGTATTTTTCAATAAGCTTTTCAAGCTTTTCGCGGCCTGTATAAGCCGGTCGAGCGACTTCATTTTGTTCCAGAAAATGCTCTACCGCGATCTCCGGATCCTGACATTGTTCACGGAGAAACGTCATCATTTCCGTTTTCAGGCTGTTGAGGAGTTGTGCTTCTACTGCGTTGGCTAACGTGAGCGTTACTTTTCTGCCTTCAACGGTTTTTGGTCTTTGCAGCAGCAAATGCTCGGCAGCCATTTCCTTCTTTTTATCGGCGTAGGCTTTCCAGGCCTCTTCGATGGCTTCAGATGTAGCCGGAATAACTTCGACTTTAATCTGCTCCACTTCAACCAACGGCTGAGGCTTTTGGTCCAATAAGTCCTTAAGGTTCAATGTGGTTTTGGCGCGAGATAAAGGTCGGGCATTGGAAACTGGTGCCTGACGCGTCGGAGTTGGTGCTTGGGCTGGTGCTGGTGCTGTTGTTGCCGCAACGGTAGGTGCGGGAATTTCAGTTGGTGTTACTGGTGCTGCGCCCTCATTAGAGGCAGTCTTTAATTCACTTTTTTTTTTCCTGGATCCGCTTCTGCAGTACCAGGTTGAAATTTTATGGCTGAATTCACGTGCGCCATTTTCATCAGCGCTAATTCAACCAGCAGGCGTTGATTTTTACTGGCCTTGTAATGAATGTCGCACTGACTACCAATGTTCAACCAGGATAGGAGAAGGGAGTAAGGAACGGCCTTAGCCTGATCGGCATATTGTTTTCTCGTTTTATCCGGAACATCCATAAGCTCTGTTGTGCGTTCGTCACGAGCAACGATCAGATTACGTAAATGCGCACTTAGTCCGTTTATAAAATTTTGTCCGTCAAAACCTTTCTTTAAAATCTCATCAAAGATCAATAGAGGTTGAACAGGATTCTCGGTCAGCAATCCATCAACGACTTTGAAATAGTATTCGTAATCGAGGATGTGCAGGTTCTTAAGCACATCCTGAAAGGTGACTTCCTTACCTGAGGAAAACGTCACCATGAGGTCAAAGATGGAAAGGGCATCTCGCAATGCACCGTCTGATTTTTGAGCAATCAAGTGTAACGCAGCATCCTCGATTTTAACTTTTTCCCGGTCTGCCACTTTACGGAGCTGTTTGACCAGGTCGCCAACCTGAATTCGATTGAAATCAAAAATCTGACAACGGGAAAGAATGGTGGGTATCACCTTGTGCTTTTCGGTGGTCGCCAGGATAAAGATGGCGTAAGCAGGCGGTTCTTCCAGAGTCTTCAAAAAGGCATTGAATGCCTGATTGGAGAGCATGTGAACCTCGTCTATGATATAGACTTTAAATTTTCCGGATTGAGGAGCGAAACGGACTTGTTCGGTCAGACTGCGAATGTCCTCAACGGAATTGTTGGAAGCTGCGTCCAATTCGAAGATGTTGAGGGAATTTAATTCGGCTCTTTCTTCAAACCCGTTGATCATTCGCGCCACGATGCGTGCGCAGGTCGTCTTTCCTACGCCCCTTGGACCGCAAAACAATAGGGCCTGGGCCAGTTTATTGCTGTCGATGGCATTTTTCAGCGTCGTGGTGATGTGTTCCTGACCCACCACCTCGTCGAAACCAAGGGGGCGGTATTTCCGGGCCGAAACAACAAAATTCTCCATCTGCGGCAAGATAAATGAAATCGGGAAATTTTTCAGGATAGGGTAATAGAGATCGCCGCTTCTCCGAAATTCTGATGAACCGAATCTACTTTTTCAATATCTTGAGCCTTCATCTTTTACTATGGAGAATACCTACGATGCAATTGTAATTGGTTCCGGAATCAGCGGAGGCTGGGCGGCAAAAGTGCTGTGTGACAACAATGTAAAAACATTGGTCCTCGAGCGTGGCCGAAATGTGGAGCACCTTAAAGACTATCCAACTACAAACATGCATCCCTGGGAATTCCCATTACGTCGTCAGATGCCAAAAGAAGTTCTGGATGCAAATCCTGTAGTTAGTAAGTGCTATGCCTTCAACGATATGACCGATCAGTTTTTCGTGAAGGACAACGATCATCCCTACATTCAGGAAAAACCTTTCGACTGGATTCGTGCGTATCAGGTTGGCGGTAAGTCCTTATTGTGGGCTCGTCAGACGCAACGTTGGAGTAATTATGAATTTGAGGCGCCTGCCCGCGACGGCTTTGCGGTGGATTGGCCCATCCGTTATGATGACCTGGCTCCATGGTATTCCATGGTTGAAAAATTTGTCGGTATCAGCGGCAACCGCGATGGTCTGAAGCAGTTACCCGACAGCGAAGTGCTTCCTCCATGGGAACTCAACTGCGTTGAAAAACACATTCAATCTAAAATTCATGAGCAATACAAAGACCGCCCGGTAATCATCGGACGGTGTGCTCATCTTACCGAACCTCAGGAGATTCATTTGCAGCAGGGAAGGGGTAAATGCCAGGCGCGCACGAAATGCGAAACGG
>JBMSPY010000248.1:0-3841 GCA_049423005.1 Cyclobacteriaceae bacterium | reverse complement strand
CACGCATCAAACCTTGCATAAAGATTGAGGCAACAGGACCGCGGGTATTGCGAACTACCTCTTTGGCAGCTTCTACACCACCAGACTTAAGAGCATCTTCAATCTGGCTTAACAGCTTACCAGTATTGGTAGTGGCTAGGTTCAAAGTGATGATACGCTCGATGGAAACAGCAAGTCCCAGAATCATACAAATGAGGATAGGCCACATAAAGGGCACACCACCTTCGATGAACTTGTCTTTGATATTCTGATGGAAAGTCTGCTCAGGGGCTGCAGCTTCTTCGGCTGGAGCTTCCTCCGCCGGTGCGGCTACAACTTCTTCAGTGGGCGCCTGCGTGGAGTCACTCTCCTGGGCAAATACTACGCTAGAGAAACTGAAAGTCAGAATCCCCACAAGTGCAAGAATGCTAAATTTTCTTTTCATGGTTTAAGGTTTAAAAGTCTATTTGAAGACGCCAAAATTATATTTTTTGTTCATTTATCGATACAAAATCCGTTTTTTTTCCATCAAGAAACATGAGTTCGTCCTCCAAGGGTCTAGAATCCACCCTATACTAATGGTCATTTGTCTTGAATTAGACGTCATAATATGTGAAACAAGTAAAAAAATATTTGAAAATAAGCTGAATTCAAGGTTTTTAAGGTTTAAAAGGTTCAAAAGCAAAATACAGGTTAAGGCCACCAATGAAATCAGTCAGAAATTCTTCTGGAGAAGAAATCGGATGAGCGGCGTCCAGTAGGCGTACAGTTGCGATCTGATTTAATTATCCATTTATTTGTGCGCTTTTTTAGGGAGAGGTGCAGGAGTGGCTGAACTGGCACGCCTGGAAAGCGTGTATACCGCAAGGTATCGAGGGTTCGAATCCCTCTCTCTCCGCCAAACAGATAAAAAGGACCCTTCGAAGAAGGGTATTTTTTTATCCGAAGGATGAGCCAAGCCACAGGCTTGAGCGAAATCCGGAGGATAAAAAAATGCTGAGGCGCAGCCGAGGAACTTTTTATCGGATTTGATGCCTCCCCCTCTGGGATCGTGGTCATCCCTAGTCTAAACAGGGGCAAAAAACTGCAGACTTTTCACTTTCTTGGGTCGTGAAAGAACTTAGTCCTATTGATATCGACCGTATTATCGAAATGGCCTGGGAAGATCGAACACCTTTCGAAGCCATCCAGATGCAATTTGGGCTTCCTGAAAAAGAGGTCATTGCGCTCATGCGTAAAAGTCTCAAGCGTAACAGTTTTGAATTGTGGAGAAAGCGGGTGAACAGCGGTGTAAGCACCAAGCATCAGAAAAAACGATCCGCCGAGATTCAACGCTTTAAATCGAAGCTGCAACGAACCATCACCGGAAATAAAATTAGTAAGCGACCTAAAAGATAATTCTCGGTCAAATCAGCGGGCTGCAACCCCTGAAGTCAATTCCCCAGCCACAGGATTCTGCATCCATTCCTTTATCTCAGAAATATTCAATTCACCAAGACCCACCATTAATTTGGTTATGGCTGCCTCCGTAGTCATATCTGCACCCCCAATAACTCCAATACTCGACAACTCTCTGCTGGTCTCGTACCGGCCCTGTTGCACCGTTCCTCCAGCACATTGAGATATATTAACAACGATCAGTCCCGATGAAATGGCTTTGGAAAGCGCTTCCAAAAACCACGGATAAGTCGGTGCATTTCCCGAACCAAATGTTTCCATCACGATTCCTTTAAGCCCCGGTGTAGAAAGGATTGCTGTTACCGCTGCAGGTTGCATACCCGGAAAAATCTTCAGAATGCTGACATCCGGACAGAACTTCTTTCTGACTTGAAAGACCTCTGTGGAAATTTCACGGATAGCTGAATGATTAAACTCAATTTTTACACCGGCCTTCGCCAAGGGCGGATGATTTTCGGATTGAAAAGCATCGAATTGATTACTCTCAGCTTTTTTAGAACGATTGCCTCTCAATAATTCATTGCCAAAACAAATAGCCACTTCAGGAACAGTAGCCTGCCCGTTGGTTTTGGTGGATGCAATTTCAAGGGCTGTAATTAAATTTTCTCGAGCATCACTTCGAGGATGAATGATCGAGAGCTGTGCGCCAGTAAATATGACAGGCTTGTTCAAGCCCTTAAGCATAAACGACAACGCAGAGGCCGTGTAAGCCATCGTATCGGTGCCATGCAGGATAACAAATCCGTCCTGATCCGAATGATTCGACTCAATAATAGTTGCTAGAGCAGCCCATTGATCCGGACCTATATTGGAGGAGTCGACAGGCTCGGAGAAAGAAAGCACTGTGAGCTCCAAAGAAAGATTACGTAAAGCTGGAAGATGCTGCAGAATAAGAGAAAAGTCAAAAGGCCTGAGCGTGCCATCTGCATCCGGAATCATCCCTGCTGTACCTCCTGTATATATAATCATCACACGAGAGCGGGCAGGCTCCGGAGTTGCAGTGTTGATGTTGATTTTCTGATACTCCATCATCAGGAGTTGGTCAATTTAAGGATGCGCCTGGCGTTTTCTGTTGTAATCCCTGAAAGCTCCTCTTTGTCCATAGAAAGCAAGTGAACCAGCCGATCAGCAATCAAATCCAGATAAGCAGGCTCGTTGCGCTTTCCGCGGTGGGGAACTGGTGCAAGATACGGACAGTCCGTTTCCAGTACCAATCGTGAAATATCCATTCCAGGCAAAACGGTATCCAATCCTCCGTTTTTAAAAGTAGCCACCCCGCCAACCCCGATGTAAAAGCCCATAGCGATTATCTTATCCAACTGCTCTTTGGTTCCGCTGAAACAGTGGAAGATTCCAGTAAGCCCTGTACCAGCGTATGGCTCAAGCAACGTGATTGTTTCATCGATGGAAGCACGGCAATGAATAACCAGCGGCAATTGGAATTTTAGCGCCCAATCGGCCTGAATTCGAAAGGCCTCCTGTTGCTGAGGCCAAAATGTTTTATCATGAAATAAATCTGTACCCATCTCTCCGATAGCCACAAAAGATCGGCGGTTCAGCCAAGCCTCCACCTCATACAGTTCTTTTTCAAAATTTCGATCGACATGACACGGATGCAGGCCAATCATGGGCGTACAAACCGGATAGCGCAGCTCAGTTTCCAACATGGAATCAATGGACGTATGGTCGATGTTGGGCATGGCAATTTTTTCAACCCCCATGGACAGTGCCCGTTCGATAACCTCTGCACGATCATCGTGAAACTGCTTTGAAAAAATATGCGCGTGCGTATCAATCCACCTCATCAGAGAAATCAATTGGCTGCAAAGGTAATGGAGCGGAAGGCCTCTTGTAACAGGTTTCCAGTGGATTTTATTCCCAGAGGTTTCACCTGCTTCAGAGCGGATCGAATAGCTGAGGGAGAAAGATCGCTTTGCTCCAGGTAAACAGATGCAAATTGATCATGGAGATGTTTCGCCAAAAATTCCTGTTCGGGTTGTCCGGGAGTTGGCACAAACAATACTCGACTCTGTGTGGCTATAAAATCCATGATACTGGAATAGCCGGAACGCGAAATGATGTACTTCGAGTTTTGGATGACTTCATTTAAAGCCGCCGTAGAAAGGAAATGGTGAATGGTAAGGTTTTTCTTTTTTACTGTGGACGACTCGGAGTCGGATGGAACCCCCCTAATGAGCAAACACGGCTCATCAAATTGAAGCAGTATATGCTCCAACAGCAACGAAAATTTCTCGCGGGCCGGTTCAGGACCTGAAATAATGGCCGTCATAAAATAGGAATGCTCTGTAGTTCGGGGTAGAGCGGAGAACCGGGAAAGGAATCCAATATAAATCGGAGAAATTCCGGGAACGTAACCCATTTTTCCAGCAACGGAAAATGTGGG